>JAFQRK010000013.1 GCA_017410075.1 Oscillospiraceae bacterium
GAAAGCCCGCAAAGATGTGGACCGCACCATCCGTGAGGAAGGCGAGCGCGCCTGCTATGAGACCGGCGTCCATGGCCTGAACCCCGAACTGGTGAAGATCCTGGGCCGCCAGAAGTACCGTACTTCTTACGGTCAGAATGTGCTGAACCACTCCATCGAAGTTTCCCACATCGCAGGCCTGATGGCTGCAGAGCTGGGCGTGGACGTAACTCTGGCAAAGCGTGCAGGATTGCTGCACGACCTGGGCAAGTCCATCGACCATGAGGTGGAAGGCAGCCATGTTCAGCTGGGTGCTGATCTGGCCCGCAAGTACAAGGAGAATCCCGTTGTGGTCAACGCCATCGAGGCACACCACGGCGATGTGGAGCCCAAGACCATTATCGCTGTTCTGGTGCAGGCCGCTGATGCCGTTTCCGCTGCCCGTCCCGGCGCACGCCGCGAGAATGTGGAAAACTACATCCGCCGTCTGCAGAAGCTGGAGGAGCTCACCGGCTCCTATCCTGGCGTAGACAAGGCTTTCGCTATCCAGGCAGGCCGCGAGGTGCGCATTATGGTCAAGCCCGAGGTTGTCAACGAGGACAATATGATCCTGCTGGCACGGGACATTGCCAAGAAGATCGAGTCCGAGCTGGAATACCCCGGCCAGATCAAGGTCAATGTCATCCGCGAGACCAAGGCTGTGGAGTACGCAAAATAAAAAGAAAGATCCGCTGTTTCCAGCGGATCTTTTTCTATCATTGAGTAAAAAGCTGTCATTCCGAGGAGCGCAGCGACGCGGGAATCCCCTAAAATTTCCGGGGATTGCCACACCAGTGACATCGGTCACTGGTTCGCAATGACATTGTTTTCGTAACACCAAAGCCTCCCTTTACACAGGGGAGCCTTAAACAAAAACCGACCTGCTTTCACAGGTCGGTTTTTATTTCATGTCTTCTTAATAAACTTCTCGCCGCATTTGGGGCATTTGATGGCGATCTTGCCCTTGCCCCGGGGCACACGCACCGGCTGGCGGCAGCGGGGACAGCTGAAATACCTGTGCTGACGATCCTTGATCCGATCCAGCAGCATCAGATATTTTCTGTTTTCCTGATACCGCTTGTAGGTGTTCCGGGAGAAGCACCGGAAGATAGCCCAGAACATCAACACATAGGCCGTCAGCGTCAGCAGCAGCTTCACAAACGGAAACGGCAGAAAAATAGACAGTATGCTGACGATCACACCTGCCGTCAGGATCGTCATGCTCAATTTATCGGTACCGTAGCGCCCCATCATAAAACGGTGCAGCCACTGTTTGAATCTACCCATACCTTCACCCTTTTTTCAATATAGCTACATTATAGTGTCTTTTTCCCGGATTGCAACCGCCAATGGGTAAAATTTACGGATTGTTTAAGATTCCAGTTGCGTCTGCGGAAAATTTGATGTATACTTAAAATGTAAAAATACGGGCGTAAACCCGAAATATGGAGGATCAATACTTATGTTTAATGCAATGATCGAAACCCTGAAGGCCAATCCCCGGAAGATCGTCTTCACCGAGGGCCACGATGCCCGTATTCTGGAGGCTACTGCACGCCTGGTGGAGGGCGGCTTCCTGACCCCCATCCTCATCGGCAATGTGGACGAGGTGAAGGCCAACGCTGCCATGGGCGGTTACAACATCGACGGCGTCGAGATCATCGACCCTCTGACCTATGCCGGTATGGACGCAATGGTCGAGAAGATGGTTGAGCTGCGCAAGGGCAAAATGAGTGCAGAGGACTGCAAGGCAGCCCTTTCCAAGGGTAACTATTTTGGCACGATGCTGGTGAAAATGGGCTATGCCGATTCCCTGCTGGGCGGCGCTACCTACTCCACCGCTGATACCGTCCGTCCCGCTCTGCAGCTGGTCAAGACCAAGAAGGGTGTCAACCTGGTTTCTTCCTGCTTCATTATGGTTCGTGGCGACGAGAAGATCGCTATGGGCGACTGCGCTATCAACCTGGGCTACGAGGACAGCGTGGACAAGGAAGGCAATGTGACCATCACCGCCGCACAGAAGCTGGCTGAGGTCGCTGTTGAGACAGCAAGAACCGCTAAGGTCTTCGGCATTGACCCCAAGGTTGCAATGCTGAGCTTCTCCACCAACGGCTCCGGCAAGGGCGGCACAGTTAAGCTGAGCCACGATGCCACCGCCATCGCCAAGGAAATGGCTCCCGAGTTTGACATCGACGGTGAGATGCAGTTTGACGCCGCTGTCGCTCCCGAAGTAGGTCAGCTGAAGTTCCCCGGCTCCAAGGTTGCCGGCCATGCCAACACCTTCATTTTCCCCTGCATCGAAGCCGGCAATATCGGTTACAAGATCGCGCAGCGCCTGGGCGGCTTTGAGGCCTACGGCCCCATCCTGCAGGGTCTGGCCGCTCCCATCAACGACCTGTCCCGCGGCTGCAACGCCGATGAAGTCTACAAGATGGCTATCATCACCGCTGCAATGGTCTAATGTAAAATACACAAATCCCACAGAGCGGTTGCTCTGTGGGATTTTTAAATATGGTATGCCTTGGCCTCCTCTATGAGGGGGCTGGATTTTTGCGAAGCAAAAGACTGGGGGAGTTAAACTCCCTCCGACAAAAATCAAAGATTTTTGCCACCTCCCTCAAAGAGGGAGGCGAGGGTTCGAACCATTCCCTCGGGGGATTGCCACACCAGTGTGCGCACTGGTTCGCAATGACAATCTTATTCCGCTTTCAGCAATTCCCAGCAGCGGTTTATCATTTGGGGATCTTCCGCGCTGCTATGGATCTCAATGACGCCTTCACCGTCGTGCAGCAGATCCGCTGCCGCCAACCGGCGCCGGGTCTCTCTTGCAGTACCCTCACCGCCGTCCAGAAGTACCGTATTTTCGCCCAGCACCTTCTGAATGGTTGCTGCAGCAAAGGGATAGTGGGTACAGCCCAACACCACCGCGTCCAGCTTGCCGGCATAGGGCGCAAGCATCAGCCGCAGCAATTCTTCGCTCTCGCTGCTGACTGCCTTGCCGGCCTCCACCAGCTCCACAAGCCCGGGGGTGGGAAGCGGAATAATGTTGCATTTTTCCTGCCAGCGGGCTTCCAATGCGTGGAGCTTTTCCGAATCCGTGGTCAGCGGCGTGGCCATCACGCCCACCGTACCGCCGGGGAACTTGTCCGCCGCCAGCTTCACCGCAGGCTCAATGCCCACCACGATCAGATCCCCATATTTTTCCCGCAGCAGATCCACCGCCGCCGCAGTCGCCGTATTGCAGGCAACCACCAATGCCTTGATTCCCTGGGCGATCAGTTTTTCCGCCACCGCAATGCTTAATTCCTGCACCTGCGCCACGGTTTTTGTACCGTAGGGGGCATTGGCAGAGTCGCCGTAATATAAAAACCGCTCACCCGGCATCTGCCTGACCAACTGCCGCAGCACGCTGATGCCGCCTACACCGGAATCAAACACCGCAATATAATCACTTTTTCGGTTCATTTCCGTAACCGCCTTGCGTTTATTTTCGGATCAGCTGCTTTCTTGCTGTTTCCACATAATGGGCCGCATCGCTGATCTGGGATTCCACCTGTTCGGCTGTCAATGTTTTGACGATTTTTGCCGGATTTCCCAGCAGTACAGAGCCGGCAGGCGCCACCGTTTTGCCGGTGACCAGCGCACCTGCGCCTACCAGACAGCCATCTCCCAGCACCGCGCCGGTAAGCACCACCGCGCCCATACCGATCACGCAGCCGTCACCCACAGTGCTGCCGTGGATCACCGCGTTATGACCGATGGTACAATGCTTGCCCACGGTGGTCTTCTCGTGGACGGTGCAGTTATCCTGCACATTGGTGCCCTCGCCGATGACGATAGCACCGCTGTCGCCCCGGAGCACAGCGCCGTACCAGATGCTCACATCTTTTCCCAAGGTCACATCCCCAACGACCGTAGCATTGGGGGCGATAAAATACTGTTCCATAGCCGCTCCTTGTGAAGAATTTTCTATGCTTATGGTATAATACTTCCCCATTTTTGTCAAGAAAAGCCGCCGAGAAGATTCTCGGCGGCTATGTTCAGCTGTTTTGCAGCTGCTGCTTGGTATATTGCAGGGTGTAGAGCTGATAGTATCTGCCCTTTTGGTGCAGCAGCTCCTGATGGTTGCCCTGCTCAATGATCTGGCCGTGGGACAGAAGGATGATATTGTCCGAATGCTGAATGGTGCTCAGTCGGTGGGCAACGATCAGCATCGTACCGATATTTTTCATCTTCTCCAGAGAATCCTGGATCAGCAGCTCCGTTTCCGTGTCGATATTTGCAGTGGCCTCGTCCAGGATCATCACGCTGGGCTTGTGGATGATGGTGCGGGCAAAGGACAGCAGCTGCCGCTGACCGGCGGAGAAATTGTTGCCCCGTTCCCGGACCACATCGTCCAAACCCTTCTCCAGCTTGTTGATAAAGCGATCGGCATTGACATAGCGGCAGGCCTGCATAACCTCTTCGTCGGAAACGCCTTCCTTACGCAGCAGAATATTGCTGCGGATATCGCCGGAAAACAGGAATACATCCTGCAGCATCTGACCGAAATGCCGGCGCAGAGAGGATATCTTGATCTTGCGGATATCAATGCCGTCGATCAGGATCTGACCCTTCTGAATGTCGTAATTGCGGCAGATCAGGCTGAGAATGGTGGTCTTGCCGGAGCCGGTAGAGCCCACGAAAGCCACCGTCTGCTTGGGCTGCACATGGAAAGAAACGCCCTTGAGCACCCATTCGCCGGGCTTATAGGCAAACCAGACATCCTTAAACTCGATCTCGCCTCTGACGGTCTGAAGCTCGATGGCATCCGGATCATCCACCACCTCAGGAATCATATCCATAATGGTGAATATCTTTTCAGCAGAGGCAAACGCGGACTGCAGCACATCAAAATGCTCTGACAGCGTCTGGATGGGGTCAAAGAACTTGCTGGCATACAGATAGAAGGTGACCACCGTACCGGAGGTGATGGCCTGGCCCAGGAAAACAGTATTCTCAATGTAGCCCCTGGAGCCAAAATACAACAGGCAAAGAACGCAGCTGATATGGAGCATATATACCATCGGGCGGAATACGCCATAGACGAACATCCGCTTGAATTTTGCCTTTTTCAGGTCATTGCTGCGCATAACAAAGGCATTCATCTTCTCCTCTTCCCGATTGAAGATCTGGGTGATCTTCATTCCGGACAGATTCTCGGAGAGGAAGGTATTTAGCTCTGTACGGGAATCCGTGACCGCGCGATGGGCGCTGCGGGAGAATTTCTGGAAAATGAATGTGAACAGCACCACAAACGGCACAAAGCACAGCACCACCAGCGTCATCGCATAGTTGACAAACAGCATGGAAACCAGAACGCCGGTAATGACCATTACATTCTTGATCATGGTCACCAGCACACCGGTGAACATCCGGCAGATGCCGTCCGTATCGTTGGTAACACGGGTAACCAACTTGCCAACGGGGATGTTGTTCAGCTGCTCGTGGGAAAGGCTTTCAATGTGAGCAAACACATCCTCACGCAGATCAGACAGGATCTTCTGACCGATCTTCTGCAGGATCATTGTCTGCAGGTACATGCTGACCATCGACACCACCAGCACACCGGCATAGGCGCCAACCATCCAGTAGAGCTTGCTCAGTGGGAACGCGTGTTTGATCAGATTCTGGATATTTCCCACCAAAACCGGTGACAGCAGATCGTAGGAAATGGACAGCAGCATGATCACCAGCACCAGAACAAACTGGGCAGCGTAGGGCTTTGCATACCGCAAAAGCCGCTTGATAATGAGAGAATCCGGCATATTCCGCTCAAATTCTTTCATCGCCTTGTCTTTTTTCAGCTTGAGGTAGGCGATCAAGAAGGCGATGGCAAAAATGCCGATGATGGCACCGACAATCAGGACAGGTAAATACTTATCCATTGTTGTGCTCGCCTCCTTCCTCTTCTAGGCGCTGCAGCTGCACCATTTTGCGGTATTCGCTGCAGCTTTCCAAAAGCGCCTGATGGGTGCCGAAGGCTGCCACCGTGCCGTCGTCAATAAACAGCACCTTGTCCATCTGTTCGATGGTAGAAATGCGGTGGGCAATGAGGATGGTCGTCTTGCCCTGACGGGTAGCACGCAAATTGGCAAGAATGGTGCGCTCGGTTTTGGTATCGACAGCAGAAACCGAGTCGTCCAAAATCAAAATGGGTGCGTCTTTCAGCAAGGCTCTGGCGATGGAAATACGCTGCTTCTGACCGCCGGAAACGGTAACACCCCGTTCACCCAGGATCGTTTCATAGCCCTGGCTGAATTCCCGGATGTTACTGTCCACATCTGCCAAAACAGCGGCATTTTCAATACTTTCCCCGCTCTTTTCATCCACCGCAAAGCCGATATTGTTGGCAATAGTGTCAGAAAACAGGAAATTGTCCTGAGGCACATAGGCACAGGCCGTCCGGATATCCTTGATGGCCACAGTGTTTACATCGTGCCCGTCGATAAACAGCGTGCCGTCGGGCACATTATAGGTGCGCAGGATCAGATCCACCAGCGTGGTCTTGCCGGCACCGGTGCGACCTACAAGACCAATGTTCTCGCCAGCATTGATCTTAAGGGACACATTGCGCAGGGCGTCAAATTCGCCGTCGGGATACCGGAAGGTCAGATCCCTAAACTCGATATCGCCCCGGATATCCGTCAGGGACGCAACGCTTTCCCGATCCGTCATATCCTTTTTGGCATTGAGCAATTCGCTGATACGCTTGACCGATGCCCGACCCCGGGAGGTCATATCGATCAGATCGGAGACCGCCAAAATCGGCCAAATAATGGCATTGAAATAGCCGATAAATTCCATCAGCTGGCCGGCATTAAATGCACCCTTCCAGACCAGATAACCGCCGTAGCCCAGAATGATGCAAATAACGCTTTCCACAAAGGTCATGACCAGAATGCGGAACAGAACAGAGGCTCTGGTGAAGTCCACATTGGCATCTTCGTTTTCCTTGCTCAGCTTCTTGAATGCCCATAGCTCCTTAGCCTCCTTGACAAAGGCCTTGATCACCGCGATGCCGGAGAAGCTCTCCTGGGCAAAATCGGACAGATTGGAGAATGCCTCCTGGCGGCGCTCCCATTTCTTGCTCATTTTGTTGCCAACGATAATGCTGGCACCCAGCAGGCAGGCCATAGGGATCAATGCAAAGCCGGTCAGTACCGGGTTCATATTCCACATCTTGATGATGGCCAGGGTTCCCAGGAACGCTGCATCGCAGCTTTCCATCACGCCCCAGGAAAAACACTCCTGAAAAGTATCCAGATCATTGGTATAAAGGCTCATCAGATTGCCTACATTGTTCTTATGGTAGAACTCCTGAGACATATCCTTGCAGTGGTCAAACATCCGGTTGCGCAGATCGCTCTCTGCCTTTATGCCGGCGCTGAAAAGGAAAACGCGCCACAGAAAACGGCCCAGTACAACCAGCAAAATGACGCCCACCATAGGCAGACAGATATACTCGATCAGATACGCCAAATCAAACGGCACGCCATCAACATGACCTTCGTTGATTCCGTTAATCACATTTCTGTACCATTTGGGGATCTCCAGCTGCAGTACATCAACAACGATCAGTGCCAGCAGGCCGAAGAGTATGGACACCGCGTGCTTCAGATAATACCGGTTTATGTGCTTTCCGAATATCATACGCTTTTCCTTTCTGTATTTTTCGTAGTTAAAGCGCATTATAGCATATTTTCCGATCCTATGCAATCATTTTCCCTGAGAAAGTTGCGCCACCGGCAGACATTTTCCTACTTTGGAATGGTAATGGTCAGCACGATCTGGCTGTCAGTCTCCCGATGCTCCGAAACTGCCGCGATCCCGGAAAGCTGGATCTTCTGCAGGGTCTGCCGCAGAGAATGCAAAAAAGAATCCACATTCACCTTTCCCTCTTTCCCGTTTTTCTGCGCCAGCAAGCCCTCTATGTAGCTTTCCGTGCGTGCCACGCTCATTCCCAGCCGGGTGATCACGCTCAGCGCCGCCATTTTCTCCGGCTCTGTAGGCAGCCGCAAAAGCGCCCTGGCGTGGCGTTCTGTCAGCTCATACTGCCGAAGCATACGCAGCACCGGCTCGCTGTGGCGCAGGATCCGCAGCTTGTTGGCAATGGCACTCTGGCTTTTTCCCAAAAGCCGTGCCACCTGCTCCTGGCTCATACAGTGCAAGTCCATCAGCCGGGCGATCCCCTGGGCCTCCTCAATAAAATCCAAATCCTGCCGCTGCAGATTTTCGATCATCGCCGCCATAGAGGACTCTCTGTCATCCATATTCATCACGATGCAGGGCACATCCGACAGCCCTGCCAGCTGCGCCGCCCGAAGCCGCCGTTCTCCGGCGATCAGCTCATAGGTGCTGTCCACCCGCCGCACCGATAACGGCTGCAAAACCCCATGCTGACGGATGGATGCTGCCAATTCCGCCAAAGCCTCCTCGGAGAATATTTTTCTGGGCTGTGTCGGATTGGGTCGAATGACCCGGATGGGCAAAAAGATCACCCGTCCTGTTTCCATATATGTTTTCAGTTTTTGGCATTGCATAGCTATACCTCCTTCGTTAAGCTTTGCTTTTATTGTACTTTCCGGGAAATGGGAAATTTCTCGAATTGCGCCCTTCCCCGGGAAAACCGCACGACAGATTTAAGCAAATCTTAACCCTTTCTGCGAAGATTTTTCGTTGCGCAATGTTGGGGAGTGTGATACAATGTATAAAATGGAAAAAAAGGGGGATCGCTGATGTTCAAAAAATTCTTGCTGCTGTTCGGCATTTCGATGATACCGATGGTCGAATTGCGCGGCGCTGTTATTTTGGCGGCAGGTATGGACATTCCGGCTGTACCGGCTTTACTGGTATGTATGATCGGCAATATGATCCCCGTTCCTTTTATCTACTTCTTTGCCCGTAAGGTGCTGATCTGGGGCGCGGACAAACGCTACATTGGCAAGTTCTTCCGTTTCTGCCTGGAAAAGGGCGAGCGGGGCGGTCAAAAACTGGTGGCCAAAACCGGTCGCGGCGGCCTTTTTGTAGCACTGATGCTGTTCGTAGGCATCCCCCTGCCGGGCACCGGTGCCTGGACCGGCACCCTGGCAGCCAGCTTTCTGAATATGGGCATCAAATCCACCACCGTTGCGGTAACTCTGGGCGTAGCCACCGCATCCGCCATTATGTACCTGATCAGCGCCGGCGCATTTGCCGTTTTTGGCATTATCTAAGGAGGAAATACTATGTGTCTGTTTTGTAAGATCGTTGCCGGGGAGATCCCCTCTACCAAGGTTTACGAGGACGAAACCGTTCTGGCTTTCCGGGACATCGCCCCTATGGCACCCACCCATATCCTTGTGATCCCCAAGGCCCACATTCCCTCTGTTGACGGCATCACCGCGGAAAACAGCGCCGTTGTTGCCCACATTTTTGAGATCATCCCTGCCATTGCTGCTCAGGAGCATCTGGTGGGTGGCTACCGGGTAGTATCCAACTGCGGCCCGGATGCCGGTCAGACAGTAAACCACCTGCACTTCCATATTCTCGGCGGCGCAGAGCTGAGCACGCAAATGGCTTGACATTTCCGTCTTTTTCGCTATAATATCCGTAGATCGCACAATAACCAAAGTCTTCGGGGAGCCAGACGCATCCGGCTGAGAGTGGGCTATGTGGCCCAGACCCGTGAACCTGATACGGTCAGTACCGTCGTAGGGAAAGATGCACATATGGGATATTCCGGTATCGCATTGCACCTGGACGGGTTTGCAATGCGATACTTTTATTTTTGGAGGAATATCCTATGACAACAACCCACAAAAACATCCGCGCGCTGTGCGAGGGCGCCATTATGGTAGCCCTGGCCTTCATCCTCAGCCTGATCAAGCTGTTCCCCAACCTGCCCAACGGCGGCTCCATCACCTTTGCAATGTTCCCCATCTGCTTCTACGCAGTCCGTTGGGGTCTGAGCAAGGGTCTGCTGGCCGGTCTGGTGTTCGGCGTATCGCAACTGCTCTTTGACGGCGCATACGCCTGGGGCTGGCAATCTATGATCCTGGATTATATCGTTGCCTTCACGCCCCTGGGTCTGGCAGGTATTTTCAAGGGCAAGGATTGGGGCATCTTCCCCGGCATTGCCGTTGGCTGCATCGGCAGATTTATTGTTCACTACATCAGCGGCGTGACGGTGTACCGCATTTATGAGCCGACCGAGATCCCCGGCATCGGCGTATTTGACGGCGCGCAGCTGTATTCCCTGGTGTACAACGGTGCCTATATGCTGCCCTGTATGCTGCTGGCTCTGGCCGTAGCTGCTGTCCTCTTCGTACCGATGAAGAAGTTCTTCGCCGGCAAGGACATCCTTTAATATTGCAAAAGGGCGTGCCGAATGGCACGCCCTTTTCATTAAAATTTGTCGTTCCAACCCAAAGACGATTTGCAGCAGCCTTGCCTCCCTCTTTGAGGGAGGTGGCAAAAATCTTTGATTTTTTGCCGGAGGGAGTTTAACTCCCCCAGTCGTGCTTGACAGCACGACAGCCCCCTCAAAGAGGGGGCCGAGGGCGCACACCACTTTCTCTTTCGGGTTTGCGTTCTGACTTCCTTGCATTTTTTGTAAATGCGGTGTATAATATAGAAAAATCCCCAAATGGAGGAATTTTCTATGGCTGATCTCGTTTTGACTGCTGACCAGCGTAAAATTTTGGATGCCGGCTTCGCCGCGGCCTTTGGCGGCACGCCGGAGCGCTATTTCTCCGCTCCCGGCCGAACGGAGATCGGCGGCAATCACACCGACCATCAGCGCGGCCGCGTGCTGGCTGCCGCTGTGAATCTGGATACCCGGGCCGCTGTCCGCATAAACGGAAGCAACACCGTCCGCGTGCTGTCCCAGGGCTATCCTCTGTGCGAAGTGGATCTGGATCGGCTGACCCCTGTGGAAGCCGAGGCCAACACCACCCCTGCGCTGATCCGCGGCGTTGCCGCCCGGTTTGCGGAATTAGGTTGCAAGGTGCAGGGCTTTGATGCCTTCGTGACCTCCACGGTGCTGCCCGGCTCCGGTTTGAGCTCCTCCGCTGCGTTTGAGGTGCTGATCGGCACCATCATCAACATTCTGTTTTTTGACGGCAGGATCTCCGCGCCGGAGGTTGCCGCCATCGGTCAGTACGCAGAAAATGTGTTCTTCAAAAAGCCCTGCGGCCTGATGGATCAGACCGCCTCTGCTGTGGGCAATCTGGTGACTATTGATTTTGCCGACAAGGAAAAGCCGGTGATCCGCAAGGTGGATTTTGATTTTTCCGCCGTAGGCTATGCCCTGTGCATCATCGACAGCGGCGCTGACCACGCCGACCTGACTGACGAATTTTCCGCCATTCCCGGCGAATTGCGCGCCGTTTCCGCCTGCTTCGGCAAGGAAGTGCTGACCCAGGTCAGCGAAGCGGAATTTTACGCCAATCTGCCTGCTGTCCGCAAAACCTGCGGCGACCGGGCTGTGATGCGCGCCATCCATGTCTTTGCTGACAACGCCCGTGTGGTCAAGCAGGTTGCAGCGCTGGAGCGGGGTGATTTCGACACCTTCCTGCAGCTGGTAACGGAAAGCGGCCAGTCCTCCTGGATGTACTTACAGAATGTGATCCCCACCGGCAATGTGGCCCATCAGGAGGTAGCTTTTGCGCTGGCGCTGTGCCGCCACGCGCTGCAAGGTCAGGGCGCATACCGCGTTCACGGCGGCGGCTTCGCCGGCACGGTGCAGGCATTCGTGCCCCTGTCCATTTTGGAGTCCTTCCGGGCGGAAATTGACGGCGCGCTGGGCGAAGGCGCCTGCTATGTGCTTTCCATCCGTCCCCAGGGCGGTGTGGAATTGAAGATCTAAATTATTTAAGGGGACGGCGCTGCCGTCCCCTTTCTTGCCTCTCCCTTTGGGAGAGGTGGCAAAAATCTCTGATTTTTGACGGAGAGGGTTTTGTTGTTGCCCTCTCAGTCGCACTGTTCGTGCGACAGCTCTCCCAGAGGGAGAGCCAAGAAAAAAGCTCCCCGACCGATCGGTCGGGGAGTTTCATTTTTTTAATTACTTGCCAGCGTTTGCGATCTGTGCTGCAACCTCGTCAGCGAAGTTCTCTTCCTTCTTCTCAATGCCCTCACCCTTGATGTAGTGAATAGCATCCACGAAGGTAACCTTGCCGCCCAGCTTCTTAGCTGCGTCAGCAATGTAACCGGCCACATCGCCCTTGTAAAGGTCGGAACGGACGAACTCCTGCTGCAGCAGGCACATCTCCTTGAAGAAGGCGTTCATCTTGCCGGCAGCGATCTTTTCCTTGACCTCGACGGGCTTGGAAGCCATCTTGGGATCGTTGTCCATCATAGCGACCTGGATTGCCAGCTCCTTGTCAACATCAGCCTGGGGAACCATAGACTTATCCCAGTACTTAGCGCCCATAGCAGCGATCTGCATAGCCACATTCTTACCGATCTCGGTAGCGTCGATGCCACCCTCAACAGCCAGGTTGACCAGAACACCGTGGGAGCCGCCCATATGAACATAAGCGACGGAGGTGTTGTCAGCAAAGCGGCTGAAGCGGCGGATCTGCATATTCTCGCCGATGGACATGACCTTCTCCTGCATGATCTCGGTAACCGTCAGGTTGGTGCCGGGATAGGTGCAAGCCTTCAGAGCCTCTACATCAGCGGGAGCATCGGTAGCAACGATGGTAGCCAGGTTCGCAACCAGATCCTTGAAAGCATCGGTCTTGGAAGCGAAGTCGGTCTCAGCATTGACCTCGATGACAACGCCAACACCGTTGATAACAGCAGCGTAGGCAATGCCTTCAGCAGCAATGCGGTCAGCCTTCTTGGCAGCCTTAGCCAGGCCCTTCTCACGCAGCCACTCTACTGCCTTTTCCATATCGCCGTCGGTAGCCTGGAGAGCCTTCTTGCAGTCCATCATACCAACATTGGTCATCTCACGGAGCGTCTTAACATCCTGTGCGGTAAAAGCCATTTTCGTATCCTCCTATTGTAAATAAATTACTCTGCGTCGGTAGCCTCAACAGCCTCGACTGCCTCAGCAGCCTCAGCGGTAGCATCCTCGCCCTGGCGGCCTTCGATGGCAGCGGATGCCATGGCAGCAGCGATCAGGCGGATGGCGCGGATAGCGTCATCATTGCCGGGGATAACATAATCGATCTCATCGGGATCACAGTTGGTGTCAACGATAGCCACGATGGGGATGTTCAGCTTGCGAGCCTCAGCGATAGCGTTGCGCTCCTTGCGGGGGTCAACGATGAACAGAGCAGCGGGGATCTTCTTCATTTCCTTAACGCCGCCCAGGTACTTCTCCAGCTTCTCGATCTCGCCCT
Organism: Oscillospiraceae bacterium; assembly: GCA_017410075.1. GTDB lineage: Bacteria > Bacillota > Clostridia > Oscillospirales > Oscillospiraceae > Faecousia. Next base: position 13,389 of record JAFQRK010000013.1, read on the forward strand.
GGTGCTTGATAACTTCCTTCTTGGGCAGCATAGCGAAGGTGCCGTCTGCCTCCATCTTGCGCAGCTGAGCAAGACGGTCGATACGGGTACGCATGGTGCGGAAGTTGGTCAGCA
>JAFQRK010000002.1 GCA_017410075.1 Oscillospiraceae bacterium
ACGCTCCAACCGTACCTGGAAGCCCAATGTTAAGCGCGTTAAGGCGGTTGTCAACGGTACTCCGTGCCATGTGTATGCTTGTACCAGATGCCTCCGTTCCAACAAGGTTGAGCGGGCTGTCTGATATGCATTCTGCCACCATTACGGCATTGCTTCGGCAATGCCGTTTTTGTGTTTTATGGGAGTATGGTTCATATTTGTCATCCTGAGCGAGCATATCGAGTCGAAGGATCTACGCCCCGCCACATGCGAAGATCCCTCCACTCGTTGCACTCGGTCGGAATGACAGGCTAAGACTTGCCTCCCCCTTCGGGGGAGGTGCCCAGTGCGCACACTGGGCGGAGAGGGCTTTGCTTGTAACCCTCTCAGTCAAAAATCAAAGATTTTTGCCAGCTCTCCCAGAGGGAGAGCCAAGTGGGCGGGCATTGCTCGTCCAAAACGAAAAGCCTCCCTTGTGAAAAGGGAGGCTTCATTTTTTATTGCCAACCGCAATCTTCCGATTCCGGTTTTTTGCTTCTTTGCAAAAGCGCGGCAACGACCTGTGCCGCCTCCTTACCCTCATACAGCACAGCATAGGCCGCCTGGATAATGGGCATTTCCACATTCAGCTTTTTTGCCATCTGATAGGCGGATTTTGTGGCGTAATAGCCCTCCACCACCGCGCCAACTTCCTCCATCGCCTGCTCCGGGCTCTTGCCCTGCCCGATCAGGATGCCGGCACGGCGGTTACGGGAGTGCATAGAGGTGCAGGTAACGATCAGATCGCCCACGCCGGAAAGACCGGCTACGGTATCCTTATTCGCTCCCAGCGCCACGCCAAGTCGGGCGATCTCCGTCAAGCCCCGGGTCATCAGCATCGCCTTGGTGTTGTCGCCATAGCCCAGACCGTCGGTAACACCGGCGCACAGCGCGATCACATTTTTCAGCGCCGCACCCAGCTCTGCGCCCACGGCGTCAGGACTGGTATAGATCCGCAGCGTATCAGACATAAACGCATCCTGCACCAGCTCTGCCAGTTTTCTGTCCTCGCAGGCAGCCACACAGCCTGTGGGGATATCCAGCGCCACTTCTTCTGCGTGGCTGGGACCGGTCAGCACCACCACGGGCTTTCCCGTTTCCTGCTGCACCACCTGGCTCATCCGCAGAAGACTTCCCTCCTCAATGCCCTTGGCAACGGACACCAGCACGGCATCCGCGTCCAGATGCGGAGCAATTCCGCGGCAAACGCTGCGGATAGAGAAGGAAGGACAAGCCACAACCACGATCTTACAGCCGGAAACACAGTCAAAATCACCGCTGATCTGCATTTGCTCCGGCAGTACCCCATTGGGCAGCCGGGGATTCGTACGCTGGGTGCGCATCCGGTCTATCAGCTCCGTTTCGAATGTCCACATCGTCACGGTGTGGCCGTTATTACACAGACGGATCGCCAGGGCTGTGCCCCAGGCGCCGCTGCCTACTACTGCAACCTTCATTCGCTCTTTCCTTTCTTGAACAAATTGGTTTTCCGCTCAGTGCCCTGAAGCAGCCGGGAGATATTGCCCCGGTGCATAAACACCGCCAGGGCGCCCATTGCCACCGAGCAGAACACCACCGGCCAGTTCCCCCAATAGGAAACCGCAAGGCCGATGCCAAATACCGTCGCCGCGATCACAGAGCCCAGGGACACATACCCGGTCAGCACATAGATCAGGGCAAACACTGCCAGAATGATGAGCGCAACCCGCCAATCCAGCACCAGCGCAATAAACAGACCGCTTAAAATGCCCTTGCCGCCCCGGAAGCCCAGCAGCGCTGGGAAGGTATGCCCCAGCATCACGCACAGTCCGCCAATGGCAGCACCCACCGCGTAACAGCCGTAGGCTGCAAGGAGCAGACCGGTCACCAGGCAGGCCAGCACGGCCTTTCCCGCGTCGATCAGCACCACGCCCAGCGCCTTTCCTGCGCCATAATTGCGGACAAAATTGGTCAAGCCTGCGTTGCCGCTGCCGTGGGCGCGCACATCATCGTGCATCAGCGCAGACATACAAACCGCACCGTTCAGATTGCCCAGCAAATAACTTGTCAGTATGCCGACCAAAATGCTCAGCCACATACTTTTACTCCTCCTTATCGCCCTTTTGGCGAATGGTGATACGAACAGGTGTACCCTTCAGGCCAAAGACCTCCCGGATCTGGTTTTCCAGATACCGCTGGTAAGAGAAATGGAACAGCCGCGCATCGTTGCAGAAAATGACAAAATGGGGCGGCTTGGTGCTGGCCTGGGTCATATAATAGATCTTCAGCCGGCGGCCCTTATCCGTGGGCGGCTGCACACGGGCGGTGGCATCTGCCAAAACGCTGTTCAGCGCGCCGGTGGTGATGCGGCTGGTATTCTGGGTGTGGACATCCTGGATCACCTGAAACAGCTTGTCCACCCTCTGACCGGTCAGCGCCGATAAGAACACAACGGGGGCATAGAGCATATAGCTCAGGCCGTTGCGCACATCCGCTTCCTTGTCCCGCATGGTGTTGGTCTGCTTGTCTTCCACAGCATCCCACTTATTGACCACGATGATGGCAGCCTTGCCAGCTTCGTGGACAAGGCCTGCGATCTTGGTGTCCTGCTCTGTGACGCCGTCATTGGCATCAACAAGGATCAGGCACACATCGGAGCGCTCAATGGCATTAATGGTGCGCATATTGGAGTATTTCTCGATCAGATCGTCCACCTTGCTCTTGCGGCGCATACCTGCGGTGTCGATAAAGCAGTATTTGCCGGTCTCATTCTCAAAATAGGAGTCGATAGCATCCCGGGTGGTGCCGGCAACATTGGAAACGATGACCCGTTCCTCGCCCAGGATCTGATTTAAGAGGCTGGACTTGCCCACATTGGGCTTGCCCACGATGGCCACCTTGATGACCTCATCCTCCTCTTCCTCTTCTTCCTCCTGCGGGATATTCTCCAGCACCCAGTCCAGCAGATCGCCGGTGCCGTGGCCGTGGACGGCAGAGGTTTCAAACAGATCGCTGATGCCCAGACTGTAGAATTCATACACATCCGGGTTCACCAGACCGATGGAGTCGCACTTATTCACCGCCAGAGCCACAGGCTTGCGGGATTTGCGCAGCATGGTAGCCACATCCTGATCCGCCGCAGTCACACCGGAACGGACATCCACCACCATAATGATGCAATCCGCCAGCTCGATGCCGATCTCCGCCTGGCGGCGCATAAACTTCAGCATATCATTTTCTGTACCCGGCTCGATACCGCCGGTATCCACCATAGAGAAGGTTCTTCCGCACCACTCACACTCACCGTAGATCCGGTCACGGGTAACGCCGGGGGTATCTTCCACAATGGAAGTCCGGTGTCCGGTCAACTTATTAAACAGCATGGATTTGCCCACATTGGGTCTGCCAACAATGGCAACCAAAGGCTTCGCCATACCCTCACTTCCTTTCCGTGCATTTCCTTGTATTATGCCACACTTGGCAAAGGAAATCAATTCCTTTCCGTCTTTTCTTGCAACTTTTGTGCCATCGCCATAGTCACCTGGGCGCACCGCTTTGCGGCGATGGCCTCAAAGGTAGGATAATCCATTTCTGCGCTGTCATCGGCCTTATCGGAGATGGCTCGCAGGATCACAAAGGGAATAGCGTTGCGGTATGCCGTGTGGGCAATGGCCGCGCCCTCCATTTCCGTGCAGATGGCCTTCGTGTCTGCAATGATCTTTTCCTTTTTTTCCTTGCTGCAAACAAACTGATCACCGCTGGCGATCCGTCCGATCCTGGTATGACCAGGGTTAACACCCTCTGCTGCTGCAAAGGCGGTTTCCGTCATTGCTTCATCGGCAGGAAATGCGGTGACACCCATACCGGGCACCTCGCCCACGGCTCTGCCGAAATGGCTGATATCGAAATCGTGGTAGATCGCGTCCCGGCTCACCACCAGATCGCCGATGTCCAGATCGGCGCTCAGTGAGCCTGCGATACCGGTGTTCACAAGATGGGTAACGCCGTAAATATCGCACAGGATCTGGGCGCACAGGGCCGCATTGACCTTACCCACGCCGCACTGCACCACCACGGCATCCACGCCGGAGAGCTGTCCCTCAAAATAGTCAGACCAGGCGTGCTTCTCGGCAGTCATATTTTGCATATTCTCTTTCAGCAGCGCCACTTCCACATCCATAGCGCCGATAATTCCCAGCTTCATAAAATCTTCTCCTTATTCAGGGTATACCAGTCTGTCAGGCGTAATATTCTCCAGAAGCGCCGCATACTTTGCGCCCCAGAACTTTGCCATCGGCAGATTCATATCCAGATAATTTCCGCAATCCTTGGCGCTTGCACCGGGCACTTCGCCCTCAAATGCCGCAACAAAGCGGAAGCAATCCTTTACCAATGCAACGATGTCCGCGGATTCGTAATCGCCGGAAAGCAGCAGATAAAAGCCGGTACGGCAGCCCATAGGGCCAAAATACAGCACCTTGTCCTGCCAATTCTTCTCGTTGCGCAGATAGGTTGCTGCCAGATGCTCAATGGTGTGCATCTCTGCGGTATTCATCACCGGCTCCTCATTGGGGCTGGTAAAGCGCAGGTCAAATGTGGTCACAGTTTCCGTACCTACCTTATCCTTGCGAGACACATACACACCCGGCTGCAGCTTGATATGGTCAATGGTAAAGCTTGTGATCTTTTCCATAAAAGCACCTTCTTTCCTTTTTATATCATACCGCAAAACCGCCCCAAATGCAAGAAAAATACAACTCAACCGGCTGTTGCGGCCTGCGCAACCGGCCGTTGAATAAATTTTTTCGCAAATAAACGCTTAATTGATAGCTTTTTTCGTTCTTTTATGTCACAATATACCCATAGAAACAGCAAGGAGGTATCATTATGGAACAAACATTGGGTGAACGCATTACCTTTCACCGCAAGCGGCTGGGAATGACTCAGGATAACCTGGCAGCCCAGCTGGGTGTTACTGCCCAGGCGGTCAGCAAATGGGAAAACGATCAGTCCTGCCCGGACATTACAATGCTTCCCCGTCTGGCGGATCTGTTTGGCATCACCACCGATGAACTATTGGGCCGTCCGCAGCCGGAGGTGGTCCACCAGGCGGAGATCGTAGACGATGCAAAAGAGGAGGACGGCAAAAAGTTTTCCTTCGAGTGGAACGCAGGCAAAACGCAGGCGATCGTCCTGGCATTGTGGGTGCTTCTGCTGGGTGTGTTGAGCGTAGTATCCACCATCTGCCAATTGGATGTCGGTTTCTGGGCATTGGCCTGGCCGTCATTCCTGCTTTTTCTGGGCGTTTCCGGCTTGACCCGGCGGTTCAATTTCTTCAACTGCGGCTGCATTCTGTTCGGTGCTTATTTCCTGGTGGCGAATATGGGGATCTGGCAGCTGGATCTGGGCAAGGAGCTGGTCTTCCCCATCATCGTAGTGCTGCTCGGTCTTTTCCTGCTGGCAGATGCTCTTCGCAACACTTCCAAGCCCGGCCTGAAGATATCCAGCCACAAGCGCAATAAAGAAACCGGCGAAAAAATGTGCTGCGAATACACGGAAGACGGTGAGTATTTCAACTATTCCCTCTCCTTTGGCGACAGCACCCGTACCGTTTCCCTGCCCCGTCTGTCCGGCGGTGAGGCTGATTGCTCCTTTGGTGATCTGACGGTGGATCTGTCAGGCTGTGATGAAATTGCAGACCGCTGCCGCATCAGCGCAACCTGCTCCTTCGGCCAGCTGACGCTGAAGATCCCCTCCAGATACCGGATCGAGCCCACATCGGACGCAACTTTTGGCGAGATCCATATCAGCGGCAAGCCCGATGCCCAGCCAGCAGGAACGATCCTGCTGAATGCCGATGTCAGCTTCGGTGAGATCCATATCGAGTACATCTGAACAGAAAAACGCAGGTGCAATGCACCTGCGTTTTTTTATTACAGATCCAGTTTCAGATCATTTTCCTTGATCCAACCAATCTTGCGCAGAATTTCACAGAACACCCAGCTGAGGACAGCAGGCAGAACGAAGCAGATCAGCACCAAACCGACCCAATCCATAGCGGTAACCGTCTTGCCTGCCCAGCCGGTGATCACACCGATCTGACCTACAAGACCGCAGGTGCCCATACCGGAGGAAATGGGCGCACCGTTCATTTCCAGCTTGAAAATGCAGGTGGCAACAGGGCCGGTAATGGCGGATGCCAGCGTAGGCGGAATCCAGGTGCGGGGGTTTTTGATAATATTGGGCATCTGCAGCATACTGGTACCGATTCCCTGCGCCACCAGTCCGCCCCAGCGGTTTTCCTTAAAGCTCATCACAGCAAAGCCTACCATCTGTGCGCAGCAGCCGGCAACCGCCGCACCGCCTGCAAGGCCCGTCAGTCCCAAGGCTGCGCAGATCGCAGCAGAAGAAATCGGTAATGTCAGCGCGATACCGATGATCACAGACACCAAAATACCCATCAGGAAGGGCTGCTGATTGGTTGCCCACTTGACGGCATCGCCCACAGCCATTGCTGCCTTGCCGATAGGCTCGGCGATCAGCATTGCCAGGCCTACGCCCACCAAAATGGTAACGATCGGTGTTACCAGGATGTCGATCTTGGTCTCCTTGGATACCAGTTTGCCGCATTCTGCCGCCACAATGGCGATCACCAGAACAGCCAGAGGGCCGCCTGCGCCGCCGATGGCATTTGCCGCATAACCTACGGTGGCCAGGGAGAACAGCACCAAAGCCGGTGCTTTCAGTGCCAGGCCAATGGCAATCGCCATTGCAGCACCGCTCATAGCAGAAGCGTAATCGCCTACCTGCACCAGAAAGTCCAGCTTTATCTGCTGACCCAGAGTCTTAAGGATCGTTCCCACCAGCAGGCTGCAGAACAGACCCTGCGCCATTGCGCCAAGTGCATCAATTCCGTAGCGCTTTGCGGAGAAAATAACATCCTTTTTCTTGAAAAATGCTTTGATTTTGCTCATAGATGTTGCCTCCTTTTTGAATTTGGCAACATTATAGCACCACAATTTTCCAATGTCAATAATTGCAAAAACAAGTCGGGCGCACCGTTTTCACAGTGCGCCCGAAAGTGATGCCTTATTTCTTTTTTCTTTGTGCTTTTCTCTTGGCATTTGCCTTCTGGCGCTGCTTCAGGTCATAGGCGGCCTTCCACTTGTCCAGCGTGGGCTTATAATCGGGATAATGCACATAGGCTGCAATACCCCAGAATGCCAGCGTGCAGATGATCGTAACGATCAGGCCCGCAGTGTAAGACTTGTTGCGGTAGCGGAAGGTGATCTGATGCTCGCCTTCTGTCAGATAGACACCCACCATAGCCTCGCCAACCAGCTGAACTTCCGCCTCCTCGCCATCGACATATACATGCCAGTTGCCGTTTTGCGGAATGGAGGTGTAAAGCAGACCGTCCCGGTTGCAGTTGATGGTGCCCTCCACCTTGGTATCCTTGAAAGAGGTCAGCTCCAAGGTAGATGCGTTCAAAATGTCGTAGCCTTCCTGGAAAACCGCATCATCCAGCACGCCCACATTCAGATACAGGCTGCCTCTTTCGTTGGGCTTGCACCATACCCAAACCGTAATGGTATCTCCGGCCTCTACATCGCACACCGCCAGAGTCTGCGGCAGACCCAGAGTCTCCTCATAGAGGTGCTCGCCATTGTAGTAAACATAGAACTGGTTTCTGGCAGAAAAATCCATATCCAGGCAGACCAGACCGTCGTAGCTGGAGGTGTAGGTGTAAGACAGCCATTTTCCGCTGGCGCCGTTCAGATTTCCGTTGTCGTAATAAACATATCCGTTGGCACCGGTCTGGGTCACATTCACATCACCCTTGCCAAGCGTCATACTGGAATCCGGCAGGATGTGCCACACATCCTTCTGCAGGCCGGTGGCAGCCCGGAACAGCTCGTTCTGGAATACAAAATTGTTGCTTGCTTCGTAGAACTCCAGATCCGCCAGCTGATTTTCCGCCAGGAAGCCCAGAGGCAGATATGCCTGATTCTCCAGCAGGTATACCGAATCGTTGCGATACTTGATATCGAAATACCGGTTTTCCTCTACCTTACCGTCACGCTCGATCATATACTTCAGATTCAGGAACAGATTGACAACGGGAGAGCTCTCCTCGTAGCAATAACGGTTGTAGTTATCCTGAGCCGCCTGACCCATATATTTCATGAAGTTGGTCACGCTGACATTGGCGGAGCTGGTAAAGGTGGTAATGCCGCTATAGCCGTTCAGCGCGCCGTCATTCAAGCTCTGGCTGTGGGTGACCTCCGTCCGGTAAAACAGCTCGTCATCCTGCTTCATATACTTGATGACATTTTGCACCTTTTCATCTTCCTTGGGATATGTTGCAATGTCGGTATAGGGGAATTTCGTGATGAAATTGGTCAGATTCATGGCGATCTCCAGCACCATGACCACTGCCAGACCGACGCTGGCATACTGTCTTCTCTGCTTGCGCTCCCGGGCGAATTCCCGCAGCTCTCTGTTTCCCTTGGGTTTTTTCATATCCAGCACCGCATACAGCAGTATCAGCAGATACAGCACGATAAACAGTGCATTATACGCCAAAAATGTGGGATCCTTCAGATCGCCCAGCTTCATAAACAGATATATGCTGATGCCGCCTGCCAGCAGCACCTTCCAGGGCTTAAAATACCGCCACAGAATGAAGGCCCGATACGCCATATACAGCATCATAAAGCTATACAGGAAGCTGAAGCGATACGGGATCATATTGGTGAAATGGAAGCCGTGCCAAATATAATCCAGCTGTCTGAAAATGAAGCTGCAGATCAGGAACAGCACCATAAACACACAGCAAAGCTTCTCCCGGATCTTGACCTGCTTGGAGGTCAGGAACAGGAACGCCAGCATTACGGTACCCACGCCGCAATAAATGTTGGGCAAGGCATCCGCTGCCACAATGCTCAGCTCCAGGCCGCCGCTCATATTGCCGGCCACCTGCTTCGCAGCGCCCCAGATCAAAGGCCAGGACAGCTTCCAGGCCGCCATCCACAGCTCACCCAGGCCGCCCTGATGGGCTTCCTTGGCTGCCTTATAGGCATCCCAGGCCGCCTTTGCATCCTGGGTCTTCCAGTAATCTGCGATGTTGAGGTTAAAATAATCCGGGAAGGAGTTAACGCTGGAATAGGTGGACTGCAGTGCAGACAGCGCCGGCAGCGTGATCACCGCGGTCATGCCAATGGCCAGCACGGTAAATACGCCCATCAGCACAAAATCCATACCCAGCCGCTTCAGGCTCTTGCAGCGGCAGATCTGATAGCAGATGAAGCACAGCAGCACAAAAATGCAGGTAAAGAAGCCGATATAATAGTTAATGGCAACAGACAAAGCCAGCGTTACCGTATACAGAATAAACTTTCTTTCCCGCAGCAGCTTGATCATACCCAGGATCACCAGCGGCAGCAATGCAAAGGTATCCAGCCACATAATGTTCCAATGGTAATTCAGCGCCCAGGCGCACAGCGCATAAAAGCAGCCAAACAGCGGCAGGGACAGATCGTCTCTGCCAAAGGTCTTCTTCAGGAAAATGGCAAAGAACAGAGAAGCCAGGCTCAGCTTCAGAGGCATCAGCAGCTCAAAATACGGAAGCACCCAGCTTTCCGGCAGCAGCGCGCTCAGCAGATTCAGCGGAGAGCCCAGATAGTAGGCGATCAGACCCAGATAGTCCAGGCCGGTGCCAATGTTCCAGTTATACAGCAAAGAATTTCCGCTGCGCAGGACACTGCGGAAATTGACAAAAAACGGATAATACTGATGCCACATATCCGAATACAGCATCGTCTTTGTTTCACCGAAGGGAATATACTTCCCCGACCACAGCATGATCAGAAGGCCAATCAGCGGCAGGAAGAACGACCACGCCAGATAATTCCATTTTTTGTTTTTCATTTGCGGTAATTTCATAGCAAATTCCTCGATTGCGGTAGATTTGGATATAGTATTTTCATTCTATCATACCTTTTTCATTAGGTAAAGGAAAAATAACGAATATTTACAAAAAAATTCCCTGCCGCATCGCGGCAGGGAACAGCTTTTACAGAATCAGGCAGATCAGCCCGGTAGCCCCTTCATTTACGATCCGGGTCAGACTGCCCCGGAACTTTCCTCTCACATCCTCCGGCAGACCCACCAGTTTGGCAGTCAGCCCCTCGCGGATCATTTCATAAACGGATTTGCCGAAAATATTGCTCTCCCACAGCTTGTCGGGATCTTCGCTGCTTAAGTATTGGATCAGATCCTGGGATTGCTGCTCGCCGCCCACCATCGGACTGATCTCCGTATCAATATCCACACGGATCATATGGATCGACGGTGCTCCGGCCTTCAGTTTTACCCCAAAGGAGCCGTTTTTGCGCAGCATCTGGGGTGGCTCCAGCGTCATTTCCGCCGCTGTAGGCATCACAACGCCGTAGCCGGTGGCCTTCACTGCAGAAAGGGCGTCAGAGATCTTATCGTACTCCTGCTTGACCTGGCTCAGCTGTATCAGCTGCTGCATCAGCTGGGCATCGTTTTGGATATCCAGGCCGGTGCGGCTGCTGAGGATCTCATAAAACAGTGCCTCCGGGAAGGTCAGCACGCAGCTGACAGTTCCCGTTCCTGCATCCACCGACCGGACGGCCGAATCCAGCACCTGATCCAATTCCTTCAGCTGACCCAGCGCAGTTTCCGCCTGCCCCAGGGTCTTGATCTGCTCCGCGATCTTCCGCAGAGCCTCGTAGAGCACCGCCTTCACCGGATGCCCTGCCTCCAGCGCATCCATCCAGCGGGGCAAATGGATCCGCAGCTCCTGCATTGGGAATGCATACAGCAGTTCCTGCAGCAGCTTGCTGATGCCGTCTGCATCCATCGCCTGACAGTCGGCAATGGCCGCATCCACGCCGTAGCGCTCTTTCAGCGCTGTTTTCACCGCCTTTGCTTCCTCCGATTTGGGATCCTTGGAGTTGATAACCACCAAAAACGGCTTTTTCGTTGCCTGCATATCCCGGATGGCGCGGCCTTCAGCCTCGATGTAATCCTCCCGGGGAATGTCGGTAACAGTGCCGTCGGTGGTGACCACCAGGCCGATGGAGCAATGCTCATCCATCACCTTCTGGGTCCCCAGCTCCGCCGCCTCCGTCATAGAGATCTCATGATCAAACCAGGGGGTAGTCACCATCCGGGGACTGCCGTTTTCCTCCGCGCCAACAGCACCGGGGATCATATACCCCACAGAGTCGATCATGCGGATCCGCAGCTTTGCCTTGCCGTCGGGGCAGATCTCCACCGCCTCCTCCGGCACAAATTTCGGCTCAGAGGTCATAATGGTCTTTCCCGAGCCGCTCTGGGGCAGCTCATCCCTGGCCCGCTCCGCACGGAAGGGCTCTTCGATGCAGGGGATCACCAACTCCTCCATGATCCGCTTGATCAGCGTGGATTTTCCGGTCCGTACCGGGCCTACCACGCCCACATAAATATTACCGCCGGTCCTGGCGGCCAATCTTGCATAAATGTTTTCCATAGCCAGCCTCCTCATCCGGCAGGAGGACAGCTCCTGCCATGGTCTACCAAAGGGTATGTCCCAGCACTCAGAAATAGAACTTCCGTCACGGCATTTTTTGCACATTGACAGCTCCGCTTCTGCCGTGATACCATAAAGCAAACGAGAGGAGGGGCTTTTATGGCAGATCAGTATTCCCGCACACGGCTTCTGGTGGGCAAAACCGGTATTGAAAAGCTGCGCAGCGCACGGATCGCGCTGTTCGGTCTGGGCGGCGTTGGCGGATATGCCGCAGAGGCACTGGCACGGGCCGGCGTCGGCCATATGGACCTGATTGATGACGATGTCATCAGCCTGACCAATCTGAATCGCCAGCTGCTGGCCACCCATTCCAATATCGGACAGCACAAGGTCGATGTCGCTGCCAAGCGAATCCAGGACATTGATCTTACCATCGCGGTGCGCACCCACAAGACCTTCTATCTACCGGAAACTGCAGAGCAGTTTGATTTTTCCCAATATGACTATGTGCTGGATGCCATCGACACTGTCACCGGCAAGCTGGAGCTGATGGTGCAGGCAAAGGCCGCCGGTACACAGATCATCAGCTGCATGGGAACGGGCAACAAAATGGATGCCACCGGATTTTTGGTGGCGGATATTTCCAAAACCTCCGGCTGCGCTTTGGCGCGGATCATTCGCAAGGAGTGCGTCAAGCGGGGTATCAAGGGAGTCAAGGTGGTCTATTCCAAAGAGCTGCCCCTGACACCGCAGCAAGATCCCGACGATCCTTTGGAGCCCCAAAGAGAAGGCTCCTCCCGCCGCTCCACACCGGGCTCCAATTCCTTCGTTCCCGGCGTTGCAGGCCTTATTATGGCAGGCGAAGTCATCAAGGATTTGATAAAATAAAAGGACGCGTTACGCGTCCTTTTTCCTTTACCAAAGCAGATCAATGTGGTTGATACGCAGCCAGGTGTCGACCTGCAGCAGATAGCAGATGGTCTGGGGCACCTTCATCAGCTGACCGTACCAGGGCCATGCATATTCTGCCGTCAGGAGATCTCTTGCCGCCTGCCGGTCCACCAGATGAAACAGCGGTGCGTCCTTATCCTCCAGCAAAGCCTCCAATTTTGTGCTGACTGCCTTGCTGTACAGCGGATCAAAGGTCTTTGGATATGGGCTTTTCTTTCGCCAAAGCACCGCTTCCGGCAAAAAGCCGGTCATAGCATAGCGCAGCAGCCCTTTTTCCTTGCCGCGATAATCTTTATACGCCCAGGGAACGCCGTACAAATATTCTGCAATGCGATGATCGCAAAACGGCACTCTGACCTCCAGGGCGGAATACATACTCATCCGGTCTTTTCGGTCCAGTAAAGTCTGCATAAACCATTGCTGGTTCAAATTCACCATCTGCCTCATTCTTGTTTCCTGCGGCGATGTCCCCGGAAGAATGTCGCTGAGATCGCAAGTCTTCTTATAGCGCTGATATACATATTCCTTTCCATCCAGCTTGCCCCGCAGGCTGTGGGCCATCATCCCCTGCCGCTGGCGGATGTTCTGTGACCAGGGGAAGCCCTCCTGATCCCGGATCTGAGCGTCCCGGTACCAGGGATAGCCGCCGAATATCTCGTCAGCACACTCCCCGGACAGCGCCACCGTTACATTTTCCTTGATCTTACGGCAAAACGCCAGCAAAGAGATGTCCACATCCGCCATTCCCGGCAGATCCCGGGCAATCACCGAATCCTCCAGCGCATCCATCAGGTCCTGGGGACTTAAAACACACCAATGGTGGTCAGAATCCAGGGCTTTTTGCATAATGCTGATATAATGCCCGTCGGAGTTGGGCTGAAATTTGCTGGGTACAAAATAGCGGTCATTGTCCACATAATCCACAGAAAAGGTGGGAAGCCTCTTCCCCTGCCCTTTCAGCACATCGGCGCAAATTGCGCAGATCAGGCTGGAATCCAGCCCGCCGGAAAGAAACGCGCCAACCGGCACATCCGACACCATCTGCCGCTTGATGGCATCGCCCACCAATGCCCGGACCGTTTCTGCCGTTTCCTCGAAGCTTTCCCGATGCTCCCGATCTTTCAGCTTCCAATAGCGGCGGATCTGCAGCTGTTGGTTTACATAATATCCGCAGCAGCCCGGCTCCAGCTCCTCCATTCCCCGCAGGACACCGCAGCCCGGTGTCCGTCCCGGACCTAACAGCAGGATCTCTGCAGCACCTTGCACATCCAGCTCTGCCCGTACGGTGGGATATGCCAAAATCGTTTTCAGCTCCGAAGCAAACAGCAATCCCCCCTGATGCTTTTTGAAAAACAAGGGTTTCACGCCCATCCGATCCCGGGCAAGAAACAGCCGCTTTGCGTTTTCTTCCCAAACCGCGAATGCAAAGATGCCGTTTAAGCGATCCAGACAGCTTTCTTTCCACTGCACATAGGCGTGAAGCAAAACCTCGGTATCGGAATGGCCGGCAAATTCGTGTCCAAGCCGCCCCAGCTCCCGACGAAGCTCGTCTGTATTGTAAAGCTCCCCATTGTAAATAATTATATAGGTTTCCCCGTTGCAGGAATACGCCATCGGCTGTCTGCCGCCGTCAAGATCGATCACCGCCAGCCGTGCGTGCAGCAACGTGGTATCCTCTTTTTGATAACAGCCGTTACCGTCCGGTCCCCGGTGATGCATCGTCGAAAGCATTTTCTTTTTTGTCTGCTCCGCACAGGGCAGTCCAATCATTCCGGAAATTGCACACATAGTGTTCCTCCTTTCCATTTGGCTATCCTATGCAGGAAAAGCAGAATAAATTTGTCGAATCGGGAAAAACTCATTAACGGGTGATAAAAATGAAAGATAATTTTGATATGCTGAGTTCTATAATTAAAACAACGCAAATGGGTCAGATCGGCATCCGCAGCGTTCTGGATTCCCCTATGAGTCCCGGGATCCAAAGTGCGCTGCATTCCCAGCTGAAGGAATACGATGCCATTGAAACGCAAGCGCACGAACTTGCCAAGCAACGGGGCTGGAAGCTGAACGAATTGAATCCTGCGGTGCGAAAAATGGCAGACGCCATGACCAAGGCCAAGCTGTCTATGGGCTGCAACGATTCCAAGATTGCTTCTATGATGGTGCAGGGTAATATCCGCGGCGTCATCAAGGGGCTGAAGAATTCCCACCGTTATGACCACCGGGATCCGCAGATCAGCGCCCTTTCCCGCAAGCTTCTGGACTGTGAAAACAGTAACATTCTGCAAATGGAAGCTTATCTTTAAGTCACTCCGGCACCACCGCCACCACCTGCGCGTAGCCTGATGCGTAGCGGTAGGGCGTGACGGATCGGGTCTCCCCCGGCTCCAGATTGGGGATCACTGTACTGTAGGTGATCCCGCCTACATAAAGATCGTTTGCGCCCTCGTGATGCTTATAATAAATACGGACACCGCGGAAGGTCTGGTCTGTCAGGTTTGTGACCTCCAGCGTGCACATTCCTGTTTCCTTCACCGCCACAGTCCGTTCCGCCCGGTCAAAGACACCGGGGATCACTGTCCTGCATCGGCAATCCGTCACCGGCGCATCTGAATAGGGCTGCCTGGTCTCTTCCAGCAGCAGGACCGTACTTCTGGGCGGAATGTAGGTTGCATCAAAGGACAGCTCCCGACCATTCTGAAGCAGAATGATCTGGGCATATTCAATGCCAATGGTGCCGGTATTTTCCAAAACCAGCGCTGCCACATCTTCAACCGCTTCCTCGGAGCCATCCTCCAGATACGCGCCCTCGTAAGAGATCAGCTTTTGTGCCACAAGGCTGGTATATTCCAGGGCAAAGGGGAAGTCTGCAGGCTTCTGCGTCACACCTGATTGCTGTGCATCCGGCTGGGTAGGCTGCTGCACGGAATGCGGCTGGGTTTCCGTTACCGCAGCAGGCAGAACAGCATCTTCCCGATCCCAGGCCCGGGTGATACCGCAGCCAACACCGACTCCCACCAAAAATATCAATGCCGTTATCCACCACTTGACCTGCATACTGCCACCCCATCACCTTTGTACTGTGATAGCATTATAGAAATATACCCTTGGCCGATTCAAGGGAAACTTCATATTTTCTGTAAGCCCATTTCAAAAACCGCTCGACAAACAAACGCGCAATACAGAGGATGCGGCAGTAGCGGATTAATTTTTTGCATTTTATGGAAAAATAATTTGAAAAAGCCAGGCTCTTGTAGTATAATTTTTTTCGACAGATTTTTCATTCACAGTAAGGAGCATTCATATGAAAGAACTTTTCGGCACGCTGCCCTCCGGTGAGCAGGCATATTTATACACCATCTCCAACGGCCATATTACCGCCGTTATCTCCGACTTTGGCGCAACCATCGTCAAGCTGTTTGTTCCCGACCGCAACGGCAATCTGGCAGATGTCGTGCTGGGCTTTGACGATCCCAACGAGTACAAAAAGAGCGGCACCTTCTTCGGCGCCGCCGTGGGCCGCAACTGCGGCCGTGTAGATAAGGCCAGATATACAATGAACGGCACGCAGTACGCTATGACCCCCAACGACAATGTGGTCAACAATCTGCACAGCGGCCCGGACTACTATAAGGATCGGCTGTGGTCCGTGGAAAGCCATACCGCCAGCAGCATCCGCCTGAAGCTCTTAAGCCCCCACGGCGACCAGGGCTTCCCCGGCAATGCGGAGATCCACATTACCTACAGCATTCAGAATCCCGGCACATTGAGCATCTGCTACGATGCCATCAGCGATCGGGATACCGTATTTAATTTCACCAACCACAGCTATTTCAACCTCTGCGGTCATGACAAGCCGGAAAAGGCTATGAGCCAGGTGCTCAGTATGCCTGCCCGGGTCTTTACGGTGGAAAATGCCGAGTCTGTTCCCACCGGCGAGATGCGCAGCGTCGAGGGCACACCTATGGATTTCCGCATCCCCAAGCCCATCGGCCGGGATATCAACGCAGATTACGAGCCTATGAAGCCCCAGGGCGGTTATGACCACAATTTTGAGGTATTCACCGATCCCTGCGCCATTTTGTCTGACCCGGAATCCGGAAGAACTATGGCTGTTTCCACAGATCTGCCCGGCATCCAGTTCTACGCCGGCAACTATCTGGAGGGCGATATGGGCAAAGACGGCGTTTCCTACTACCATCGCGGAGGCATCTGCCTGGAGACCCAGTATTACCCCGATGCCATCAACCGGCCCGAGTGGGCACAGCCCTTCTTCAAAGCCGGCCAGCACTACCACAGCGAAACCAAATATATCTTCAGTTGACTCCAAAGCCTCCGGTGTTCCCCGGAGGCTTTCTTTTGCACACTTCCCGTATTTTTGCGCATAAACTGTCTTGTAAGCGATTTTGCTTATTGCTACTTTTTTATCGGGAGGTATCCGTCATGTCTGAGAATTGTCAGGACACCCTGCGCTGCGATCCCCAGGATCTGCGGCAGGCAATGTCCATTCACACAAGAAAGATCACCGACTCCTGCCGCGACAAGGACTGCATCGAGGATCTTCGGGTTTACATGACCAGAGGCTCGCAGAGTCTGCTGGATACGGCGGCCAGCGCCCGGGTGCGCTGCGCAGAGCTTTTGTACACATACATTGATGTGGAGCCGGTGGC
>JAFQRK010000014.1 GCA_017410075.1 Oscillospiraceae bacterium
GACATTTAGGCAGGTGTTCGATCTGTGGTTTGCAGAGTACACCCGCGGCGACCCCAAGCCGGAAAAGTCCGATTATGCGATGGCTTTCAAGCAGTGCGGTGAGATCCACGAGGCCCTGTTCCGCAAGCTCCGCAGATCTGACTTCCAGTCTGTGATCATCCGACTAGAAGGGGAGGGGAAATCGAAATCCACCTGCCAGAAGGTGATACTGCTTTTCCGCCAGCTGTCAAATTGGGCGATCGACGAAGGTCTGATCCAGGCGAATTATGCACTGAAGGTATCGACCATTGCACAGCAGCTGTCTGTGCGCGAGGTGTTCAAGGATGCGCAGATCCGGGCAATTCAGGAATCGAATTTGCCGGCAAAAACAATTGCATTGATCCTGCTGGGCTGTGGTTGCAGACCCAACGAACTGTTTAAGGTGCATACGGTGAGCTGCTTCGACGATTATTTCATCGGCGGCAGCAAGACTGCAGCGGGCAAGAATCGACCGATTATGATCTCCGGCGTTGGTTTGGAAGCGTATCGACAGCTGAGAAGCAAAGCGATTGCCGAGAGTTGCGTCCGGCTGATCGATGCATACGAGGGAAATAGGGTAGCAGCCAACTTTACCAAGAGAGATTTTGCGGATCTGATGGAAGAGATCGGGTGCAAGGGTATGACACCATACTGCTGCCGGCATACCTTCATTACAAACGCTGTGCGGGCCGGTGTGGATCAAAAAATGCTGCAGAGAATGGTCGGCCATGTCGACGATCAGACCACGGAAGGCTATACGCATCTTGAAATTCAGGACCTGCGCAGCGAGGTTGCAAAAATATCCACAAGCTTGACGGTTTGTAACAAATCTGTAACAAACAAAATTGGTCAAGAAAAAACTTTGCGAAAAAGTTCGTAAAAATAGGGAAAAGCCATCCAAAACCTTTGTTTTGGATGGCTTTTTTGGTACGCCGAAAGGGACTCGAACCCCCGACCTACTGATTCGTAGTCAGTCACTCTATCCAACTGAGCTATCGGCGCATAGACGCATTTAAGCGCCTAAGTATATTAGCACAACAGTTGATAAAATGCAAGTACTTTTTTTCAAAAATCAGATTATTTTTTCCGTTTCCTTCCTTTTGGACGCATCAGCAGCACACAAAGGAGCAAAATCACTAAAATAACCAGAATTACGACTGCGGTGGTGACCTCTTTCCTGCGCTGTGCTTCCCGGGCCAGGCGTTCTTGCTCCAGCCGCTCTTGCTCCTGACGCTCTTTTTCCAGCCGTTCCTGCTCCAGGCGTTCCTGTTCGAGCCGCTCTTGCTCTAAGCGCTCCTGCTCCAGCCGTTCCTGCTCTAACCGCTCTTGCTCTAGACGCTCCTGCTCGGCGTAGGTGGTGACATTCTCCAGAAAATCGTTCTTGGCTGTATCCGGGCCAACGCTGGAATGGTACAGACCGAATTTGCCGGGATTGTACTTTTCAATTTGGGAGGCCTTGGTGATCTCGCCGTCGTAGCCGTTGAGCCAGGTGCGGAAGCCCGTCCATTGCTGGGATATATGGCAGGGGAAGCCGTATTTTTGCGTCACCTGAAACGCGCTTAAGCCATCAAAAACATCCATAGGCTGGTCGTAATCAATGGTGATGGCGTTTTCCTCATAAAGATGCAGATACAGCTTGGGGATCTCCCAGGTGCCGTATTTTTCCGCGGATTCCGGGAATGCGGTGGGATCGCCCGTCAGGTCAATGGCCTTGGTAAGCAGATCTGCATAGACCTGATGCATTCCGTGACCGTATTCGCCCTTTAAGTCGTGACCCACAGCCACCTGGGGCTTAAACCGCCGGATCTGCTCCACAACGAAGCCCTGCAGGTCATCCCGGGTGGTGTTGTAGCTGTTTTCGTAGGTTTCGTAGGTTTCTTCCAGATCGTCGATACGGAAATCTGCAAACCGGCCGAAAACGGGATAAGCCCGCACACCCACAGCCCAAAGACCGTTGATCATCTCATGGATTCTGCCGCTGGTGGTATTGCGGTGATCTGTCAGGTAAACCACCTGCACACGGCAATCCTTCGCCACAGAGTACAGCGGCAGCAGACCTGCAAAATACAGCTGGTCATCGTCTCCGTGAGTGGCAAACAGAACCAGGTCAGCACCGCCCTCGTGGGGAGCAGACCATTTCTGGACAAAATCCGGCACATCCGTCCCGGAGAAGGCATAGATCTCGCTCAACCGCACGCTGCCGTTGGCAAAATCCAGCGTAACGGACTTGGGGGCAGCGCCAAATGCGGCGATCAGATCCACATATTCGTGGAGAATTTCGTTCTGGCCTGCCGTAACGGTCTTGCCGTTGGCGGTGATGGTGTATTCGCCGTACTCCAGGTCGAACAGCAGGTAAAGACTGCCGATGCCCTGATCGTTGGATAGGGTAATGGAGGCATTGCCATTGGAGGTTTTATAGGTGTCTATGTTCTTGTCAGCGAGAAAATCAAAGCTGCTGTAGCCGCTGCCGCTGAAGGTGGTGGCGGCGGTGATATCCGGATCTTCGGGCGCAGCGCTGA
Source organism: Oscillospiraceae bacterium (assembly GCA_017410075.1). Classification (GTDB taxonomy): domain Bacteria; phylum Bacillota; class Clostridia; order Oscillospirales; family Oscillospiraceae; genus Faecousia. The sequence goes on from JAFQRK010000014.1 coordinate 2,538, forward strand.
CGGCGCAAATAAGCCCGGCCGTTAAGGTCAAACATAAAATCAATGCAAATATCTTTCGCATGATCATCCCTCCAAAGATAAGATAAGATGATTATAGCAAAAGAGCGGAAGATTGTCAAAATCTTGC
>JAFQRK010000015.1 GCA_017410075.1 Oscillospiraceae bacterium
AAGAAGGCGGTCGTCATACTCCTTTCTTCAACAACTATCGTCCCCAGTTCTACTTCCGTACCACCGATGTTACCGGCATCATCAGCCTGCCCGAGGGTGTTGAGATGTGCATGCCCGGCGACAATGTCGTTATGAATGTTGAGCTGATCACTCCCATCGCTATCGAGAAGGGCCTGCGTTTCGCTATCCGTGAGGGTGGCCGTACCGTCGGCTCCGGCGTTGTTACCGAGATCTTCGAGTAATCTTAGATTCTCAGTTACAAACTGAACTTAAGCCCCGACCGCAAGGTCGGGGCTTTTCTTAATATAAAAAGCACCGCCGGATCAGCGGTGCTTTACTTATTGCGTTTTGGATTGGCTGTCAGGCCAAGAAGATAATCAACGGAAACCTTATAAAAATCAGAGAGACGGATCAGCACATCGGTTGGGATGTCCCGCTGACCCAATTCATAGTTGCTGTAAACCTGTTGGGAGCAATTCAGAAATTCAGCAAGCTGCCGTTGCTTCAGGTCGTGATCTTCCCGTAAATCCCGGATGCGACGATACATAATTTCTCACCTCTGAATTTAGTGTACCACACCGCATTTTGTTGTATTGACAAATACCGCAAAATGCGGTATAATTTACAAAGTAATTTTAAATTTGGAATTACTTACCAGAAATTTTAGGAGGAGAAAATATATGTCAGGTATTATTGCAAAGATCAAGGAACAAATTTCAAAAATGGATAAGCATGCACTTATTGGTGTTGTTGCTTTTTTGATGAGTGTTCTGCTGTTGTTTGTGGGAATTATCAGCACGACCAGTATTGATTTCTATGATATTCCCGTACTTTCTCTGATCTTCGGTAATGACTCCAGCGATCTTGAGAGAAGCAAGAAGGAGATCGCAGAAGAAATGGAGTATTACGATGAGCTTTTGGAGGACAATGACGAGCTGTCCAATCGGGAGCTGCGCCTTGCCAAGAAGGTAGTGCGCACCGGTAAGAAGCTTTCAAAGTCTTTCTCTCTTGGCAACATTAAGGCTTTAATGAAGAATACAGAGAAGCTTGCGGAGAAGTCCAGCTTTGGCATAAATGTGCTGGGTTCGGAATTTGACGAGGTTACGAAAATTATCAACATCATATTGATTGTTGCCTGGATCTTTATGCTGATTCCGCTTGCTGTCACAGTTTTGGGCGGTATCAAGAAGAGTGTTGCGGCATCGGTTGTCGCATTGATTCTTGCAATGATCTTCTTCCTGCTGTTTGGCGGCATTTTGTGGGGTCTGCTGAGTGCGGCATCCTATGTTACCCAGGCAGTTTGCTATAAGAGAATGAAAGCAGCAAAAGCTGTATAACAATAAAACATAAAAAGCACCGCTTTTTAGCGGTGCTTTTTATGTTGCGACTGGATCTATAAGCCGGGTTCTGTCTTGACAGCCATCTATCTAGTCCCGTGATCGCTCACGGGATCAAGCCGCCTCCATGAAGCGGTCGGGCAAACCATATGCTTCTCCACGGCGTTGCTTCGGATAGAGTTTACATCGTAAAACCTATGTTACCATAGGCCGGGTGGGCTCTTACCCCACCTTTTCACCCTTGCTGCAGCGGCGAGCCGCTGCAGCGGTATATCTCTGTTGCACTTGTCCTAGGGTCACCCCCGGCAGGCGTTACCTGTTATCCTTGCCCTATGAAGCCCGGACTTTCCTCACCTGCGGCTTTTCAGCCTGCAGCCGCGGCTGTCCGATCCGGTCGCGAAAATATTGTACTGCATTGGGGCAAGAATGTCAAATGTCTTGCAAAATCCATCGGGAAGGGATATACTATGAGCAGAACGAATTACCGGAAACGGGGGATCAATGATGTCCGGCGCATTTGAAAGCTATTTTATGTCCTTGCAAGATAAGAAGATCGCAGTTCTGGGTCTGGGTGTCAGCAATCGGCCTCTGGTGCGGCTGCTGCTCAAATACGGCTGTCAGGTGACGGGCTGTGACCGCACGCCCAGGGAAAAGCTGGACAGCCAGGTGCTGGAGCTGGAAAAGCTGGGCTGCACTCTGCGTTTGGGTGAGCGCTATTTGGATGATGTGGATGCGCAGATCGTATTTCGCACCCCGGGTATGCACCCTGCAAACCCTGCCATTGAGCGGCTTCGCGTCGGCGGCGCGCAGATCACCAGCGAAATGGAAGTTTTCTTTGAACTTTGTCCCTGCACCATTCTGGCAGTTACGGGCTCTGACGGCAAGACCACCACAACAACGCTGATTTCGGAAATGCTGAAAGCAGAGGGAAAGACGGTCTGGTTGGGCGGCAATATCGGCACGCCGCTGCTCAACTGCATCCCTCATATTTCTGCTTCTGACTATGCGGTGGTAGAACTCAGCTCTTTTCAGCTGATGGATATGCAAAGAAGCCCCCATATCGCGGTGATCACCAATCTTTCCCCCAATCATCTGGATGTCCATAAGGATATGGATGAGTATGTGCAGGCGAAGAAGAATGTGTACCGCTTCCAGGATCAGCAGGATATCCTGGTCATTAATGCAGACAATGCGCTGACTGCTGCCTGCACAGGCCCCGGTCAGACCCGTTCCTTTTCCCGTCTGGGGAAGGGAAGCGTTTGCATTGAGGACGGTGTCATTTGCCGAAACGGAGCGAAAATTCTGGACACCAGAGACATTCTGCTGCCCGGTGTCCACAATATAGAGAATTATATGGCGGCCATTGCTGCGGTGGAGGGCCTGGTCAGCGACGAAAATATCCGCAAGGTAGCTACCACCTTTGGCGGCGTGGAGCATCGCATTGAACTGGTGCGGATCAAAGACGGCGTGCGTTATTACAACGACTCCATTGCATCCTCGCCAAGCCGTACCATTGCCGGCCTGCGCAGTTTTCGCCAGAAGGTGATCCTGATCGCCGGCGGATATGATAAGAACATACCTTATGATGTGCTGGGTCCGGAAATCTGTCAGCGGGTGAAGCTGCTGATCCTGGGCGGAGCGACCGGCCCCAAGATTCGCGAGGCCGTAGAAAAATGCAGCGGCGAGAAGCCGGAGATCCTTGATTGCGGCGGCCTTACATCCGCTGTGCAGGCTGCAGTTGCTGCGGCCAAAGACGGCGATGTGGTGCTGCTGAGCCCTGCCAGCGCTGCTTTTGATCAGTTCAAGAATTTTATGGTCCGGGGCGAGTACTTCAAAAAAATGATTATGGAGCTGTAACAAATGGAATTTTCCGACATTACAAAAGGTGCCAGAAAACTGCTGAAGCTTAAAAAGTGCGGCGCTGTGATTGTCGCGGCAGGAACGGCGTCCCGTATGGGCGGTATTGACAAGGTGATGGCCCCGATTGGCGGCGAGCCGATGGTGGTTCACAGCATCCGGGCATTCCAAAATTGCGATGCCATCAAGGAGATCATTGTGGTTACCAGATCTGATCTGATCGTGCCGATCATGGATCTGTGCAGCGAGTTTGACAAGGTGCAGGCTGGTATTGTAGGCGGTGCATCCCGGCCGGAATCTGTGGCGATCGGTCTGAACGCACTGTCTGACAAAATAAAGCTGGCAGCCATCCACGATGGCGCAAGACCGCTGATCACATTTGAGGTGATCGACAGAACGGTTCGGGCGGCCAATTCCTACGGCGCGGCGGCTCCCGGTGTGCCGGTCAAGGATACGGTAAAAACTGTGGTGGGCGGCATCGTCAATCAGACCCCGGATCGCAGCCTGCTCAGAGCAATCCAGACGCCCCAGGTGTTTGACCGCGATTTGTTACACGCCGCGCTGGATAAGGCCTCCCGGGAGGAGATCCAGATAACGGATGATTGTTCTGCGGTGGAGCTTTTGGGAATGTCTGTGCGGATCGTTGAAGGCGATGAGCGCAACATCAAGGTCACCACGCCGCTGGATCTGAAGCTGGCGCAGATGCTTTTGGAGGAAATGCAATGAGAATTGGTCACGGATATGATGTACACCGACTGGTTGCCGGACGGGCGCTGATTTTGGGCGGTGTAAATATTCCCTTCGAACTGGGGCTGGACGGCCACAGCGATGCGGATGTGCTGCTGCACGCGGTGATGGATGCGCTGCTGGGTGCAGCAGGCTTGCGGGATATCGGCTACCATTTCCCGGATACGGATATGCGCTATAAGGGTGCGGATTCCATGGAGCTTTTGCGCTGTGTAGCCGGAAAACTGAAGGATGCAGGTTATCGGGTCAGCAATGTGGATGTTACTATGATCGCGCAGCAGCCCAAGCTGAAGCCGCACATCCCACAGATGGCGGAAAACATTGCAAATGCGTTGGAAATTGATATCGGCCGCGTCAATGTAAAGGCCACAACGGAAGAACACCTGGGCTTTACCGGAACGATGGAGGGCATGGCCTGCCACGCAGTATGCCTGCTGGAAGAATAATTTGAGATCTCCCGAGAGCTTCTCGGGAGATCTTTTTTCGCACCGATTCGACGGAAGCTGCATAGGCTGAACCGGGGTGAGCTCTATGAAAAATTACTTTATAACCTTTCGTTCTGTGACCTTTGCGCAAAAAGGGGAGAGAGTTCTGAAACGCTCTGGGATCAACTGCCTGCTGCGAAGAACGCCCAAGGCGCTTACCACAAGAGAGTGCGGCTACTGCCTGCAGCTTCGTCCCGGGGATTTTCAGCAGGCATTGGCGCTGCTGGAGGCTGCGCAGGTACAGTTTGGTAAGATCTACGCAATGGACTTTGCAGGGGAATTTGAGGAGATGGCCCTATGATCTATCTGGACAATGGGGCCACTTCCTTCCACAAACCGCCGGGGGTCTACAGGGCGGTGTCCCAGGCTCTGCGCCGTTGTGCTAACCCCGGGCGGGGCGGATATGCGGCAGCAATGGAGGCGGCGGAAACGGTGTACGGCTGCCGGGAGACCGCGGCGGAACTGTTTGGGTGCCAGCCGGAGCAGGTGGTGTTCACCGCAAATTGCACCCACGCCTTGAACATTGCCATCCGCACCCTGGTCAAGGGCGGTGAAACGGTGGTTGTTTCCGGCTTTGAACACAATGCTGTGACGCGGCCGCTTCACGCGCTGAAAGCGAATCTGCGAACAGCCGGGCGAAAGCTGTTCGATTGGGATAATATGCTCTTCGACTTTGAAAGGGCGCTGAAAAGAGGGGCAAAGGCCGCGGTGTTTACCCATGTGTCCAATGTATTTGGATACATCCTGCCGGTGGAGGAAATGGCGGCGCTGTGTCAGCATTATCGGGTGCCCTTTGTCATAGATGCGGCCCAGTCTGCCGGCGTGCTTCCGGTGCATCTGGAGCGGTTGGGGGCGGATTTTATTGCAATGCCGGGGCATAAGGGGTTGCTGGGTCCCCAGGGGACGGGGATCCTCCTGTGCGGCCGGGAGCCGGATCCGTTGATCTGCGGCGGCACGGGCAGCGCATCTGCACAGCAGGAGATGCCGGATTTTTTGCCGGACAGGGCAGAGGCCGGCACGCTGAATGTGCCGGGGATCGCCGGATTATATGAGGGTCTGCGGTATTTGCGACACATGGGCATCAGAAATGTTTTTGAACGGGAGCATAAGGCTGCGCTGGCCTGCATTCGGATGTTGGAATCGCTGGGGTTTCGCGTTTTTTCCGGAGATCATCAGGCAGCTACAGTGTCCTTTCTGCCTAATATGGATTGCGAGGATGCAGCGCAGCTGCTTGCCCGACAAGGAATCGCAGTCCGCGCCGGGCTGCATTGCGCCCCGCTTGCCCATCAGAGTGCCGGCACCCTTGATACGGGCACGGTGCGCGTAAGCTTTGGACACGATGCTGCGCTGCAGCAGGTGGAGGCTTTACGCCGGGGAGTAGAGGTATTATCGGCCTGAAGTTGCGAAAAAAATTTCAGTTTTCTATTGCTATCACAGCAAGAATCCGCTATAATAGGATAGATAATAGGCTTGTTATACGCTGAAGCTGGCGAAGATAGAAAAACTAAGGAAATGAGGTAGGGAAGAACTATGAATACAATGCAAGAATTCTTCCAGCAATGGGCTGGAATGCGATGGACAGATATTCTGGATATACTGATTGTCGCGGTTTTGCTCTACAAGCTGTTTCCTTTGTTCCGCAACACCGGTACGCTGCGTGTTGCGCTGACGGTCATCGGCATTATTGTGGTGGCATGGCTGACGGATGTGCTGAATCTGTATGCGCTGAACTTTATTTTGGAACAGTTCGTGCAGATCGGATTGATCGCGTTGGTGGTCTTGTTCCAGCCGGAGCTGCGCCGCATGCTGGACCATCTGGGCCATATGAAGGTGAAAAACTTTTTCAGCACCGACAAGAGCAGTCTGGAAATGGAAAGCATCATTTCCCAGACTGTCCGGGCCTGCGAGGTTATGAGCCGGGAAAAGGTCGGCGCGCTGATCGTCTTTTCCAGAGACAATCGGCTGGATGAGCAGGTGAAAACCGGCACAGCCATTGAAGCTCAGGTGTCTGAGCAGCTGATCCGCAATATTTTCTTCCCGCGGGCAGCGCTGCACGATGGCGCAATGATCATCCGGGACAACAGAATTACAGCCGCCGGCTGCGTTTTGCCGCTGTCTGACAGCAATCACCTGAGCGCTGATCTGGGTACCCGTCACCGTGCCGGTGTGGGTATGAGCGAGGCTTCCGATGCGGTGATCGTTATCGTATCGGAAGAGACCGGAACGGTCTCTGTGGCGGTTGGCGGTATGCTCAAGCGCCATCTGGCATCCCAGACACTGGAGCGCCTGCTGATCAATGAGCTGTGCCCCAATGAAAAGGAAGAAGCGAAGAATCTGGTGGTCCGCCTTCGCCAGAAACTGAACCTGAAGGATAAGGAGAAACAGTGATGAAGAATAAACTGATATATGCACTGCTGTCCTTAGTTATTGCGCTGGGCCTGTGGTTTTATGTGATCACCGTTGTCAGCCCGGAATCGGAAGAAACCTACTACAATATTCCGGTAGTGCTTAGAAATGAATCGGTCCTGACGGATAAGGGTCTGATGATCAACAACCCGAAGGAGCCCACTGTTACATTACGCCTGAAAGGCAACCGCAGCGATCTGAACAATTTGAAGAATTCGGATATCGCGCTGATTGCCGACCTTTCCAAGATCAATGAGAAGGGTCAGCATCGCTTAAGCTTTGATATTTCCTATCCCGGCAGCTTTGCCGATAATGCCTTTGAAGTGCTGAGCTATTCACCTGACAGAATCGTTCTGGACATTGTGGAATGGACGACAAAAGTGGTTGATGTGCAGGTGGAGTTTACAGGCGCTGCGCCTACGGACTATATCGTATACAAGGAAGACTACCAGCTGGATCAGGAGAAGGTAACGATCTCCGGACCGAAAACGGTGATCGACCAGATCACCCACGCAAAGGCGGTCGTGGATCTGACTGATCAGAAGAGCACGATCAGCGGCGTGACTTACGATCTGGAATTTGCCTATGAGGGCGAAGAGGAGCTGGATCTGAGCCAGGTGAAGGCAGATATTACGCAGGTCACACCCACGATCAAGATCCAGCGCGTGAAGGAGATCCAGCTGCTGGTTGAGCTTACCTACGGCGGCGGTATGACCGCGGAGAACACAGAGATTATTTACAGCCAGCAGACCATTAAGGTTTCCGGCAGCGAGTCGCTGCTGCAGACGCTGGACGATACGCTGGTGCTGGATAGAATCAATGTGGCAGATCTGCTGAGCGATGAAACGCGGGAATATGAGATCGCACCGTTCTTCCCGGCAGAGATCGACAATCTGTCCGGCATCGACAAGGTATCCGTAACCATCAGCCTACCGTATCTGGAGACAAAGGTGCTGCAGATCACAAATATTGTGGCGCAGAATGCACCGGCGGGTATGACGGCAGATATCGGCACCAAGGTGTGCAATGTTACTGTCCGCGGTGCAAGAGAGCTGATCGAAACGATCACAGCGGATGATCTGCAGATCGTTGTGGATCTGACAAACGGCATTGCCGGCACCGAGCTGTATAAAGCCAATGTTACCGTGATCAATCCTGCGTATCAGGATGTGGGCGTTGTTGGCAAGTACGACATTGCTGTTGATTTGAAATAAAAAGGGGATAATTACCTTGATCAAAAGTATGACCGGCTATGGCCGCTGCGCAGAAACCGTCAATGGCCGAGAGTTTACGGTGGAGCTTCGCTCCGTGAATAACCGCTATCTGGACTGCAATGTTAAGCTGCCAAGGAGCGTATCCTTTGCTGAGGATGCTGTGAAGCAGGCTGTGAAGGCTGCTGTGTCCAGAGGCAAGGTGGATGTTTACATTTCCATCAAATCGGAAACTGCGGAAGATACTGCCATCAGCCTGAACAAGGCTGTTCTGGAGGGCTATCTCAGCGCGATGCACCAGATGGTGGAGGAATTCGGCATCAGGGACGATATCAGCGTGTCCACCGTATCCCGCCTGCCGGAGGTATTCTCCGTTGAAAAGCCGGATGTGGATGAGGAGCAGCTGCTTGGTGATCTGCTGGGCGTTGTGGGTAAGGCACTGGAGGCATACAATGCAATGCGCACCGTGGAGGGCGCGGCATTGGACGCCGACCTGCGCAGCCGCGGCAATACCATCCTGGAACTGGTTTCCCAGGTGGAGCAGGGCAATGCACAGACTGTGATTGATTACCGCACCCGTTTGGAGAGCAAGCTGCGTGAGGTTCTGGAAAACACCAATATCGACGAGAGCCGTATTCTGACCGAGGCGGCGATCTTCGCGGATAAGGTGGCGGTGGACGAAGAAACTGTCCGCCTGCGCAGCCATCTGGATCAGATGAACACCATGCTCACCGGTGGCGGCGCCATCGGTCGCAAGCTGGACTTCCTGCTGCAGGAGATGAACCGGGAGGCCAACACCATCGGCTCCAAATGTACAGATGTGAAGCTGGCGCGGATCGTGGTGGACATTAAGGCTGAGCTGGAAAAGATCCGGGAGCAGACCCAGAACATCGAATAAGAGGGCGTTATGAAACTGATCAATATTGGATTTGGCAGTATGATCGCAGCCCATCGGCTGCTGGCCATCGTTTCCCCGGATTCTGCACCGGTGAAGCGTGTGATCCAGGAGGCCAAGGATCGGGGAATGCTGATCGATGCCTCTTACGGACATAAGACAAAAGCGGTGCTGCTGATGGACACGGACCATGTGATCCTCTCAGCGGTTACACCGGAAACCATCAATGCAAGACTGAGCCAGAAAGAAGAGGAGGTGGCGGAATGAGCAAGGGCAATCTGTTTGTTATTTCCGGCGCGTCCGGCGTTGGCAAGAGCACAGTGCTCTCCAAAGTTATGGCCGCCCGTCCCGATCTGCAGTTTTCTGTTTCTGCTACCACCCGGTCTCCCAGACCCGGCGAGGTCCATGGCGTGAATTACTATTTTGTCACCCACGAAGCATTTGAACAGATGATCGCAGAGGATGCTTTTGTAGAGTATGACCGCCATATGGCCAACTACTACGGCACACCTACCCGGCAGCTGGAAGAAAAGCTGGTAAGCGGCAGCGTGATTTTGGATATTGAGCCGGTGGGCGCCGGCAATGTCCGCGCAAAGCGGCCGGATGCCACGCTGATCTTTATTGCACCGCCCTCTATGGAGGAGCTGGAGCGCAGACTCCGCGGCCGTGGCGACACCCCGGAGGATCAGATCCAGCTTCGCCTGGATCGGGCAAAATGGGAAATGGATCAAACCGGCTGGTATGATCACATTGTTATCAACGACCAGGTGGAATCCTGTGCCGATAGAATCTTAAGTATCATCGCACAAAAGTGCGATGCGGAATAATGGAGGAAAATGATTATGCTGTACCCACCCGTAGCTGATTTGCTGAAAGATGTTTCCAGCCGTTACCTGCTGGTAAATGTGGTTGCCCATCGGGCACGCCAGATTGCCGCTGAGGCTGAGGAATTCAACGAAGATCTGCCTGAAAAGCCTGTTACTCTGGCAATTTGGGAAGTGGCAGACGGCAAGCTGAGTGCCGGTCTGAAGGACGAATACAAGAACTGATACGAAAGGATGAGGGGCTATGATCGCAAAAATTGCTGTTTCTGCGGCTGCTTTTGCCATTGATAAGCCCTATTCCTATTGGATCCCCGAGGGGATGGAGCCGCAGGTCGGCATTCGCGTGATGATCCCCTTTGGCAGGGGCAACAAGCGCACAGAGGGTATCATTCTGGCGTTGGAGGAGGGAGCGGCTGACGGACTGAAATCCGTTGACAGGCTCCTGGACGATACGCCGATGGTATCCCGGGATATGCTGAAGCTGGCAGCCTTCCTGCGGGAGCGGTATTTCTGCACCTTCTATGATGCGATCCGCACAATGCTGCCGGCGGGCGTTTGGTTTCGCGCAAGCGATACCTACCGCCTGACAGAAGACCGCAGCTGGCAGGAAAAAGAGATCCGCCAGCCCAACGCTTTGAAGATCCTGCAGTTTTTGCTGGATTGCGGCGGCGAGGCACCGGATAGATTGCTTTCCGGTGTGGTCGAGGAGGAAGCGGAGCGGGAAAAGGCGCTTAAGTATCTGGCGCAGAAGAAATGGATCGTGGATGAGACCCAGTTTTCCAGAAAGCTGGGGGACAAGACCGAGAAGATCGTGACCCTGGCCGCTCCGGTGGAGGAGGTTATGGAATACGCAAGCCACTGTATGCGCGCACCTATGCAGCGCAGCGTGCTGGAGCTGATGTGCGGCATCGGCAGCGTTTCCATGAAGGAGCTTTGCTACTTTACCGGTGCAAAGCCGGCTACGGTGAAGCGCCTGGTGACTCTGGGATATCTGGAGCTTTCGGACAAGCCGGTCCTGCGCTGCAGCGAGATCAAGCCGGTAAAGCTGGAAGGACCTCTGGTGCTCAACGACCAACAGACGGCTGCCTATCAAGGGCTGCGCTGCCAAATGCAAGCGGAAAAGCCCGGCGTGGCGCTGCTTTACGGCGTTACCGGATCGGGAAAGACCTCGGTATATATCCGCCTGATCCAATCCTGCCTGGACGAAGGAAAAAGCGCAATGCTTCTCGTCCCGGAAATCGCATTGACACCGCAGCTGCTAAGCTTGCTTGCAGCTTATTTCGGAGATCAGATTGCCGTGCTGCACAGCAGCCTTTCTGCCGGTGAGCGCTATGACCAATGGAAGCGAGTCCGCAGCGGTGAAGCCCGCGTGGTGATCGGAACAAGAAGCGCGGTTTTTGCGCCCTGCGAAGATCTTGGCTTGCTGATCCTCGACGAGGAGCAGGAGCATTCCTATAAATCCGAAAATGCGCCCCGTTATGCCGCCAAAGAGGTGGCCATCTGGCGTGGTGCGAAAGAAAATGCGCTGGTGGTGCTGGGCTCTGCCACACCGTCGGTAGAAACGATGTACCACGCCCAAAGCGGCGACTACCGGCTGTATACCCTGACCGCCCGCTATGGCGAAAAGCCCTTGCCCAATGTTCAGATCGTGGATATGAGCGAGGAGATCAAAAACGGAAACGACCTGGTGTTCAGCTATGACCTGCTGGATGCCATTCGGGATACTGCCAAGGCAAAGAAGCAGACCATTCTGTTTCTCAACCGCCGGGGCAACAGCCGTGCGCTGGCCTGCGTGGATTGCGGCGAAACGCCGGAATGTCCCCGGTGCAACGCGAGGCTGACATATCACAGCGCCAATGAACGCCTGATGTGCCACTATTGCGGCTATTCCCAGAGCGCGCCTCAGCGCTGTCCGACCTGCGGTGGACCGCTCAAGCGTATCGGCACGGGAACGCAGAAGGCGCAGGAGGAGCTGGCGCAGGTGCTTCCGGAAGTGGAGACCGTGCGGATGGATTCGGATACCGTCAATGCGGTGAATACCCACCAGAAGATCCTGGATGATTTTAAGAATAATGGTACGCCGGTGCTGATCGGCACCCAAATGGTGGCAAAAGGCCTGAATCTGCCGGATGTTACGCTGGTTGGCGTGCTGGATGCGGATATGAGTCTGTATTCCGGCTCTTACCGGGCGGCGGAGAATACCTTTAATATGCTGACCCAGGTGGTAGGCAGAGCTGGCCGCGGTGATGTGCCCGGTCGGGCTGTAATCCAGACGATGGTGCCCAATCACAAGGTGTTGGAGCTGGCCGCAAGGCAGGACTATGACGGTTTTTACGAGCTGGAGATCGGCCTGCGCCGCGTCCAAAACTGTCCGCCCTTCGGCGATCTGACTGCCATTACATTTGTGGGGCAGGAGGAAGCCCGGGTGCTGCATGGCGCGGCAAAATTCCGCGACAGCCTGAATGCCTGCCTGAAAATGCCGGAATATGCCCAGGAAAACGCAACTGTTTTGGGCCCTGCGCCCTGCGCGGTGCCGAAGATCAATTACAATTTCCGCTACCGGCTTACAATGAAATGTAAAATGACCCGTCCTATGCGGCAACTGCTGGCACATATGCTGCGGCAATTTGCCAAGGACGGTGAAAACCGCGGCGTGTCTGCGTTTGCAGACATCAACGGATTTGAAGAATAGAGAGGAAAATCTATGGCCCTGAGAAATATACTGACGGACAAAGAGCCTGCCCTGCACAAGGTCTGCAGGCCGGTGGTAAGCTTTGACCGGAAGCTGCATACATTACTGGATGATATGAAGGATACTTTGCTGGAAGCCAACGGCGTCGGCCTGGCAGCGCCCCAGGTGGGCATCCTGCGTCGGGTGGTCATTGTGGATACCGGTGAGGAAATCCTGGAGCTGATCAATCCTGAGATCATTCAGACTGATGGCGAGCAGGAAGGCGCGGAGGGCTGCCTCAGCGTTCCCGGACGGTACGGTCTGGTAAAGCGCCCCTACTATGCAAAGGTGCGCGCCCAGGATCGCTACGGCAATTGGTTTGAAGCTGAGGGGGAGGAACTGATCGGCCGCTGCTTCTGCCACGAGCTGGATCACCTGGACGGAATTCTCTACACCCAGGTTATGGAGCGTTTCCTGACGGAAGAGGAGCTGAACGCAGAAGACTGACCCTTTGGAGGTTATTAAATGAGAGTCGTGTTTATGGGCACGCCGGATATCGCGGCGACCTGTCTGAAGAGAATATTGGATGACGGATCGGATGTGGTTGCGGTGTATACCCAGCCCGACCGACCCAAGGGCAGGGGAATGAAGCTTGCATTCTCCCCGGTGAAGGAGGTTGCCCTGGCTGCCGAGATCCCCGTGTACCAGCCGGAAAACTTCAAGGAAGAAGAAACGGTGCAAACTCTGCGGGATCTGAAGCCCGATGTGGTGGCGGTAGTGGCCTATGGCCGCATCCTGCCCCAGAGTGTGCTGGATATCCCTAAGTTTGGCTGCATCAACATTCACGCCAGTCTGCTTCCCAAGTACCGCGGCTCTGCGCCTTATCAGTGGGCGGTGCTGGACGGCTTGAAGCAGACCGGCGTTACGGCAATGTATCTGGTCCGGGAGATGGACGCTGGCGATATTATTGATGTCAGCAAGACGGATATTGGCCCGGATGAAACAGCAGGACAGCTGCTGGATCGGCTGGCAGTTCTGGGCGCAGAACTGCTGAGCAAAACGCTGGTTAAGATCGAAAACGGCGAAGCCAATGCAACGCCCCAGGATCCTGCGCAGGTCAGCTACGCACCGATGTTAGACAAGACGATGTGTCCCATTGACTGGACAAAGACGGCACAGCAGGTGCATGACCATGTTCGCGGTCTGCATCCCTGGCCGGTGGCAACGGCAAAGCTTGCCGGTACCAATTTTAAGATCCACGCAACCGCCATTGTGGCTGGCAGCGGCGCGCCGGGAGAGATCCTGGGTCTGACCAGGACCGGTCTGCAGGTGGCCTGCGGCGAAGGTGCCATCGAGATCCGCTCCCTGCAGGCGGAAGGCGGCAAGCGCATGAGTGCCCCGGATTATTTCCGCGGACATCCCCTGGAGGGCTAAGTATGTCTGCACGGGAAACGGCGCTGAATGTGCTGATCGGCTGCCGAAAGCAGGCGGCCTGGTCCAACGGCGTTTTAAAAGAGTATATTGCCCGGGACAGACTGGATCGGCGGGATGCCGCCCTGGCCACCCGGCTGTGTTACGGCGTGCTGCAAAACCGCAATAAGCTGGACTTTTATCTGCAGCAGCTGCTGACCGGAAAATTGAAAGATCTGCACCCTGCGGTGCGTGATATATTGCATCTGGGAATTTACCAGATCTATGAGATGGACAAGATTCCAATGTCTGCAGCCGTTAATGAGGGTGTAGCTTTGGCGAAAAAATACTGCAAAAAGCAACGGTTTGCGCCGGGCCTTGTGAACGCAGTCTTGCGGCAGGCGGTGCGCACCAAAGGAGAGTTGAGAGAGCCAACTTCCTTGGAAGATCGCTTTAGCCACCCCAAAGCGCTGATCAAGCTGCTGGGTGAAAGCATCGGCAAAGATCGGCTGGAGAATATGCTCTCTGCCAACAATGCGATGCCGCAGACGGTGGTGCAGGTGAACACCCTGAAAACCTCTGCCCGGGCGCTGACAGAGCGGCTGGCTGAGGAGGATGTAGCCGCACAGCCCCACGGCTGGCTGGAAAACTGCCTGGTGCTGTCCGGCACCGGCAATCTGGAAAAGCTGACTGCATTCCGCGAGGGACTGTTCTATGTGCAGGACGCGGCGGCAAAGCTCAGCGTGCTGTGTGCCCAGATCCCGGCAAACGCCAATGTGCTGGATTGCTGCGCCGCCCCCGGCGGCAAGAGCTTTGCGGCGGCGATGATGCTGCAGGGGCAGGGGAGCGTTACCTCCTGCGATATCCATCCGCACAAGATCAGCTTGATCCAAAACGGCGCTGTGCGCCTGGGGATTTCCAATTTGAAGGCTGCGCTGCGCGATGCCACCGCATTCGATCCCAACTGGGAGGCGCAGATGGATGTTGTGCTGGCGGATGTGCCTTGTTCCGGTTATGGAATCATCCGCAAAAAGCCGGATATCCGCTATAAAGATCCGAAAATGATGGATGACCTGCCTCAGCTGCAGCTGCAGATCCTGATGAATCAGGCGCAGTATGTTAAGCCTGGCGGCACGCTTCTGTATTCCACCTGCACGCTGCTGCAGCGGGAGAATGAAGATGTGGTAAAGGCGTTTTTGCAGCAGCGGAATGATTTTTATTTAGAGCCTCTGGCGCTGCCGGCGGCATTCCCCCAAAATACAAGCGGAATGCTGACCCTGGTGCCGGGAGAATATGACACAGACGGCTTCTTTATCTGCCGTTTGCGGAGAAAAGTATGAGCAACAATCTGAAATCTATGACCGAAGCGGAGATCGGCGCAGTCTTAAAGGATATGGAGCAGCCGGCATTCCGGGCCAAGCAGATATTCACTTGGCTGCACAAGGGCGTGCGCAGCTATGATGAAATGAGCAATCTGCCCAAGCCGCTGCGCGCTGTGCTGGCGCAGCAATATCCCATCTGTGCCCCTGAGGTCGTTAGAAAGCAAGAATCCAAAAAGGATGGCACTGTTAAATATCTGTGGCGCCTGCACGACGGCAACTGCGTGGAAACAGTTTTGATGCGTTACCATTACGGCAATACGGTCTGCATCTCTACGGAGGTGGGCTGCCGGATGGGCTGCGCATTCTGCGCATCTACTCTGGGCGGTCTGGTGCGAAAGCTGGAGCCCTTTGAGATGCTGGATCAGGTGCTGTTTACCCAGGTGGATTCCGGGCTGCCGGTATCCCATATCGTGCTGATGGGCATTGGCGAGCCGCTGGATAATTTTGATAATGTTCTGCGCTTCCTGGAGCTGGTCAACAGCCCGGACGGAATGAACATTTCTATGCGACATATCAGCCTTTCCACCTGCGGCCTTGTGCCAAAGATCGACGAGCTTGCGCAAAAGAAGCTGCAGCTGACCTTGTCGGTTTCGCTGCATGCGCCCAATGATGAGATTCGAAACACCATTATGCCGGTGAACAGAGCGTATCCCGTAGAGCAGCTGCTGGATGTCTGCCGCCGATACTATCAGGCTACCGGCCGTCGGATATCCTTTGAATACGCAATGATCGACGGCGTCAATGATTCTGAGGAAAATGCAAAAGAATTGCTTCGCAGAATGAAAGGTCTGCCGGCACATTTTAATCTGATCCCATTAAACCATGTGGAAGAAAGTCCGTTTAAGCCCAGCTCCCGCAATGCGGTTGCCCGGTTTCAGAAAACTCTGGAGGACGGCGGCATTCCGGCTACCGTGCGGCGGACATTGGGCGGCGATATTGACGCCTCCTGCGGTCAGCTGCGGCGAAAGTATACGAAAGAAAAACAGTAAGATCACCTGAAAGGAGCGGATTCCTTATGCAATGTTGGGGCATTACAGATCCCGGCTGCGTTCGGACGCAAAACCAGGATACTTATTTAATTGAAAAGCTGGACCGCAACAGCCTGCTTTGCATCGTCTGTGACGGTATGGGCGGCGCAAAATCCGGAAATGTTGCAAGTACGCTTGCAGCGGAGGTTTTTGTGGAGGAAGTGCGCCAAAGCTGGAAGTCGTCTATGGATGCCGACGCGGTGGAGCAGATGATGCGCAGCGCAGTCAAGCTGGCCAATTTCACTGTTTATGATCAGGCGATGCAGCTGGAGGAGTTCTCCGGAATGGGAACAACTTTGGTGGCACTGCTGGTGCAGGATCAGGAGGTTACCATCGTTAATGTGGGCGACAGCCGCGCCTATTTGGTGAGCAGCAACGGGATCCGCAAGCTGACCACGGACCATTCTGTGGTACAGATGATGGTGGATCGGGGTGAGCTGACCCCTGAGCAGGCCCGGAACTATCCCGGCAAGAATTACATTACCCGTGCCATCGGCCCGGAAACTGTGGCGGAGTGCGATGTGTTCCATCTGGATGTGCAGCGGGGCGACTGCCTGCTGCTGTGCAGCGATGGTCTGAGCAATATGGTGGATGATCAGGAGATCCTGTTTGAGGTCGTTCACGGCACGAATAAAGAGAATTGCTGCCAACGGCTGCTGGACATTGCAAAGAACCGGGGTGCACCGGACAATGTGACCAGTGTTATGGTCCTGATCTGATGGGCCTCGAAAGGAGATACTATGGATAAATATATTGGACGGTTGCTGGACAACCGTTATGAAATATTGGAGGTCATCGGCACCGGCGGTATGGCTGTGGTGTACAAAGCCCGCTGCCATCGTCTGAACCGACTGGTGGCCATCAAGATCCTGAAGGATGACTTTTCTCAGGACGGGGAGTTCCGTCAGAGATTCCATGCAGAGAGCCAGGCTGTTGCGATGCTTTCCCATCCCAACATCGTGTCCATCTATGATGTTTCTACCTCCGATGACGCGGATTACATTGTTATGGAGCTGATCGACGGCATCAGCCTAAAGCAGTATATGGAAAAGAAGGGCGTACTGAACTGGAAGGAGACCCTCCATTTCGCTATCCAGATCGCCAAGGCGCTGGATCACGCGCATAGCCGCGGCATCGTCCACCGGGATATTAAGCCCCACAATGTGATGGTGCTGAAAAACGGCTCCGTTAAGGTGGCTGACTTTGGTATTGCCCGGGTGATGTCCCAGAGCAATACGCTGACCAAGGAGGCCCTGGGCTCCGTGCATTACATCTCTCCCGAGCAGGCAAAGGGTGGCAGCGTTGACAACCGCAGCGACCTGTACTCTCTGGGCGTTGTGATGTACGAGATGATGACCGGCAGACCTCCGTACGACGGCGAAACGCCGGTGTCTGTGGCAATTCAGCACATCAATGGCAAGCCGCAGATGCCCTCCACGCTGAATCCCAATATTCCCGGCGGTCTGGAACAGATTATTATGAAGGTAATGGAGCAGGATCCCGATAACCGGTATTCCTCCGCCCAGGCGATGCTGTATGATATGGATGAGTTCCGCAAGGATCCGTCCATTCTGTTTGACTACCACAATACCAGCACCGGTCTGGATGACGCAATTCAGATCAAAAGCACCGCAGCTGCCGATAATACGCAGAAGCCCATTGTGACGCCTGCACATCTGATGAAGAAACCCGGAGAAAGCACAGCCGGAAGAACAGCAGCAAAAACCGCAGCCAGAAAGCCCTCCGGTGCCAGCCGTCCCCGTCGCCGGCCGGAAGAGATCGTGGAGGATGACGAGCGCGGCGGTAAGGCTGCTAAAATTTCCATTATCGTTTGCTCCGCGGTTGCTGTGATCGCCATTATTGTATTTGTTGTGGCGCTGATGTCCGCAGGCAACACGAAGAATACCGTGGTGCTTCCCAATCTGCTCAATTCTACGCTGGAGGATGCGCAGAAGGCAACGGATTATATTGTGGAAGTTGAAAAGTTCGTTTACAGCAGCGAGTACGAAAAGGGACAGATCATTGAGCAGAATCCCAAGGCGCACACTACGATCAATAAGGGCAGTATTGTTACCGTTATCGTGAGTAACGGACCTGAGGTTAAGGATGCAGTAATGGACAATCTGCTTGGTACAGAGGAAGATTGGGCGAAAAGCTTTCTGATCGAGGTTCAGGGCGTGAATGCAAACAGCATTGCTGTCATTTACAGCAGCAATGAAGCGCCTGAGGGACAGGTGTTTAAGACAGAGCCTGCAGAAGGCGTCACCCTGACAGAGCAGACGCTGATCAAGCTCTATATCAGTACCGGCCCGGAGAAGAAAACAGTCACCATGGTGGATTTCACCACCGGCGGCTACACCAAAGAATCTGCGGAAAGATGGCTGCAGCTGAACGGCTTTACCAATGTTGAGATTTACGAGGAGATCAGCGATCAGCCGAAGGGCAAGATATTCTTCCAGAACATTCCTGCCGGCAGAAATGTGGATGTTACGACCAACATCATTCTTCGTGTATCCAAGGGAAAAACGGACACCACCATCACCTTGCCTCCGGATGAGCTTCCGGAGCCGGATGACTATATCAGTATGGTGATCCCCGTGATGCTGCCCGCAGACAAGACTGAGGACTACACCGTAACCATTTACCGCGAGGGCGTGCTGATGGAAGAGCGCGTGATTCCTGCCGGTACTGTTTCTACGGAGTTCTCTGTGTCCGGTAAGGATACGATGAGCTTTGCGATCCTGATCGATAATGTGCCGTATACCACAATGAATGTTACATTTGTAGAAGACGCTGAATGAGAAATGACTTACAAACCGGCCGTATTGTGCGGTCATTAAGTGGATTTTATGATGTCCTGACCCCGGCGGGACTTGTTACCTGCCGGGCAAGAGGAATCCTGCGAAAAACAGACAGCAGCCCCCTAACCGGCGACATGGTGCAGATCACCGTGGAAAAAGGGAAGGGGATGGTGGAGCGGATCCTGCCCCGAAAGAACAGCTTTGTCCGTCCTGCGGTGGCCAATGTGGATGCGCTGGTTATCTTCGCTGCCAATGTCAATCCGGTGACGGAGCCGTTTCTGATCGACCGGGTGGCGGCCATCGCCGGCGATCAGGAGGTGCAGGTCATTCTGTGCGTTAATAAGTCGGATCTGGATCCGGCGGTGGATCTGGTGCGAATTTATAAGAACGCAGGCTTTCCTGTGATCAGCACCAGCGCGGAGACCGGCGAGGGCGTGGAGCAGCTGAGACAGATGATCCAAGGCAAGCTGACGGCCTTTACCGGAAATTCCGGTGTCGGCAAGAGCAGCATTCTCAATCGTCTCTGCCCGGCGCTGGAGCTGCCAACCGGTGAGGTTTCCGAGAAATTGGGAAGAGGACGGCACACCACACGCCATGTGGAGCTGTATAGCTTGGACGATGAAACCTTTGTGGCGGATACGCCGGGCTTCTCCTCCTTCGATACAGATCAGATGGATGTGATATTGAAGGAGAATCTGCAGTACGCATTCCCGGACTTTAAACAATATATTGGAAAATGCCAGTTTCACGATTGCTCTCATCGGAAAGAGCCGGGCTGCGCTGTTGCAGCGGCGGTCAGGGCAGGGGAGCTGGAGGAAAGCCGATATGACAGTTACCTGCGGCTGTATGAAAAATCCAGCCAGATCAAGCAGTGGGAACTGAAATAATGAATTCTCCGCAATGAACAAAATTGCGGAGAATTTTTTGTAATTTTCTCTAAAAAAGTGCTTGACAAATATTGCATAAAGTGATAAGATAATCGAGCGCGTGTAGGGAAACTGCGCGTGCACTGCGATGATGCAGGAGATTGCGTCTAAAAAACGGTAACTTCTGCGGAGTATGTCCGGTCATCGGGCGGCTGAACTGCTTGTGTTTACGCTTGCGTATATCGCTGCGTCACAGGGAAAGGTCGGCCTTGCGTCGGCCATTTTTCTTGGCTCAGAATGATACGCACGGCGGCGTGAACAAACCAGTTCGACCGTACCCAGGTACCACGCAAACTGAGTACGCTACATTCAAGGAGGAAAACAAATCATGGCAAACCAAGAAATGATCCGCATTCGTCTGAAGGCTTACGATCACCAGCTGATCGACTCCAGCGCTGCAAAGATCGTGGAGACCGCAAAGCGCAA
>JAFQRK010000016.1 GCA_017410075.1 Oscillospiraceae bacterium
ACATACCATTTACCTCTTTCTTTATAATTTGACAAGTCCTGCGTCTACCATCTTCTGTAGGCTCATCAGGATTCCCAGTTTTGCGTGGTACCAGGTCAGGCCGCCCTGAAAATAGACTGCGTAGGGCGGACGGATCGGACCGTCGGCAGACAGCTCAATGGAGGAGCCCTGCACAAATGCACCGGCGGCCATAATCACCTTGTCGTTATAGCCCGGCATATCCCAGGGCAAAGGTGTTGCAAAGCTGTCCACAGGTGCAGCGGCCTGGATGCCCTTGCAGAAGGCGATCATACCTTCCTCGCTGCCCAGCTCCACGGCCTGAATGATATCGTGGCGGCTTTCTGTGGCATTGGGTACACAACGGAAGCCCAAAGGCTCATACAGATTTGCTGCAAAGATCGCGCCCTTTTCCGCACCGGCGACTACTGTAGGTGCCAGGAAGAAGCCCTGATAGAGACTGGTCATCAGACCCAGGTTTGCGCCCACCTCCTGACCCAGACCGGGGGCAGAAAGACGGAATGCACAGCGGTCAACGCAGGCCTGCGTGCCACAGATATAGCCGCCGATGGGAGCTAGACCGCCGCCGGGATTCTTGATCAGAGATCCCACAACCATATCGGCGCCCACATCGGAGGGCTCAATGGTCTCTACAAATTCACCATAGCAATTATCCACCATTACGGTCACATCGGGCTTGATGCTTTTGCAGAAAGCGATCAGCTCACCGATCTGAGAAACGGAGAAGGTGGGACGGGTGGCATAGCCCTTGGAACGCTGGATGGTGATCAGCTTGGTTTTTTTGTTAATAGCGGCACGGATGCCGTCGTAATCAAAAGTACCGTCTTCCAGCAGATCCACCTGCCGGTAGGAAACGCCGTATTCCGCCAGGGAGCAGGGACTGGGGCGGATGCCGATGACCTCCTGCAGGGTATCGTAGGGAAGTCCAACGGGAGACAGCAGCTCATCGCCGGGCAGCAGATTGGCGCTGAGCGCCACCGTCAGCGCGTGGGTGCCGCAGGTGATCTGCGGACGCACCAGAGCGGCCTCTGTGTGGAATACATCTGCATAGACGCGTTCTAAGTTATCCCGGCCCACATCGTCATAGCCATAGCCGGTGGTGGCAGCAAAGCAGGCAGCGGAAACGCGGTTTTTCTGCATAGCGCTAATAACCTTTGCCTGGTTGTGCTCCGCAATTTGGTCAATGGCGGCAAAACGGTCCGTAAGCCGCTTAAGGGCTTCTTCGCCGTAATTGTAAACGGTAGGGGAGATGCCCATGGCATTATAAAGTTCCAGTAACTGTTCCATAGCGTTAGTCCTCTTTTTTGACATTGTTCAGAATTTCATTGGCAAGGTTGTTCAAAACCTCCGGGCGGGAAATGATCAGTCCCATTTCAGATTCGCCCAAAATCAGCAGCGTGTCCCCGGGCTTGATCTTAAACATCTCCCGGGCTTCCTTGGGGATCACGATCTGTCCGCGGTCACCGACCTTGGCAGTTCCGTACACCCGCTGTGCGCTCTGTTTGCCTAAAATGTGCTTTCCTCCGGCCATAGCTGCCCTCCATTCACATTTTTCATATTTTTCACACAAGACAGTATAATGATCCGGAAGAAACTTGTCAAGATTTTGCGCAAAAAAATGTCATTGCGAGGGCACCGGGCCCGTGGGGCTTTCGCCCGCATCGCAATGACATACTGTTTGATTCTATTGATCTAGTCGTTGCTTCTTCTGCCGCCGAAGATGATCAGTAGACGAAGCAGCTGTGCAAGGGCAACTGCAGTGGCGGCAACATAAGTCATTGCTGCAGCAGTCAGCGTCTTGCGGGCACCGGTCTGTTCCTCATCTGTCAAAATGCCTGCATCCTCAATGGCCTGCATTGCCCGGCGGCTTGCATTGAATTCCACCGGCAGGGTGATCAACTGGAACACCACAGAAAGACCGAAGCAGGCGATACCGATATACACAAGGGTGAAGGAAACGCTCTCCAGGAAGGTCAGTACCAGACCCAGAAGGATCAGAGGCATTGCCAGCTTGCTGGCAAAATTGGTTACGGGAACGATGGCGGCGCGCAATTTGATGGGGGCATAGCTTTTGGCGTACTGTACTGCGTGGCCGGCTTCGTGGCAGGCAACGCCTATGGCGGCGGTGGAGGTGGCGTTATACACGCTGTCGGACAGGCGGATCACATTTGTTCTGGGATCGTAATGATCGGTCAGATTGCCGCTGACGCGCTCAATGCGCACACCGCTGACGCCGTTTGCCCGAAGCACTCGCTGGGCAGCGTCTGCACCGGTGATACGCCGTATGGAATGCTGCTCAGAGTAGCGCTTAAAGGTGGAATTGACATTTGCACTGGCCCAAAGTGATGCAATTACAAAGGGCAGCACAAGATAAAGGTAGGTCCAGTCGAAAAACATAGTTTGCTCCTTAGATATTTTCAGGCTCCATAGCTTCGTGGAGCTTTTCGGTGATGGCACCTCGGAAAATGGAGTAAGCCTGACTGTGCAGGGTTTCCAGAGAGCCGGCAGAATAGGTGACCGGAATATTGCCGGTCATATAAAGATCCTGGTCAAAGGCAAATTTGGGCTCAGCCTCGGTTTTGCCGCCGCGGCTGACCAATACGGGACCTGCGTGGATCTTGACGCGGCAGCCGCCACGGATATTCAGCTCAGAATCAATGGTGTGACGGGTAACTGCGGCATCCGCTACATCTTCTTCCGCGAAAGGACCGATCCAGCAGGCATTCAGCAGATCCCGATAGGGAACATCCCCGAGATCCAAAGCCTCCCGGGAAAACAGATTTACATAGCGCAGGCCGATCCGTTCGAAGGAAGTGGGCTTGTAGATCCGGATGAATGCGGCCAGGGGCTTATCCAGTTTCCGGGCAAAATCCTCCCAACGGGTGTATTTGCTGCAGGAGATGGAGATAAACCGGCTGGTCAGATTGACACGCCAATTTCCGTCAGCAGAGACAAAATGATAATTGTTGCATTCCGGCTGCTGCTCCATACGCAGATTGCCGGGTGTGCCCATCAGCTTGGGAGCCGGCTTCTCTTTTGTGCAGGCGTACTTGGGGTATTCTCCGCGGATTGCCTCCTGAAACTGGGCAGGCAGAGTTGTTTCAATTGAAAGGATCTCCGGGAAACGAAGCTGGCAAATCACATTGTCCAGGGCGTTCTTCCGGTAGATGCAGCGGTTATCCTGAGAAAACATAGCTTCTCCTCATTTCCGTTAAAATCAGTATTCCCAACGGGGGACTACTTATCTATTATAAATTCAAGGGAAAATAAGTCAATAAAGAATCTGTAAATTTCTCTAGCCAAAACGCAAATTTGCGTGTATAGTAATAGATAATGAACAGGAGGGTGCTATATGAGTGTATTGCATATTAACATGAATAACTTTGAAGCTGAGGTTTTAAACGCCGATAAGGTCGTTTTGCTGGACTTTTTCGCCCAGTGGTGCGGTCCTTGCAAAATGATCGCCCCTTCGCTGGAGGAGATCGCGGCGGAGAATGAACATATCAAGGTCTGCAAGATCGATGTGGACGAAGATCCGGAGCTGGCAAGACAGTTTAAGGTTACCAGCATTCCGCTGCTGGTAGTTATGAAGGATGGCAAGGTCGTCAATCAGGCGCTGGGCGCAAGACCCAAGGATGCGATCCTGAAGCTGATCCCCTGAAAGAAAGAGAGGAATCCGCCAATGAGTACCATTCGTGTCAAGAAGCTTTCTCCCAATGCAATTTTGCCCACCTACGGCTCTGCTGAAGCGGCCGGTGCGGATCTGTATGCCTGCCTGGAGGAAACGGTCTCCATTGCCCCCGGTGAGGTATTCTGGGTGCCGACGGGAGTTGCGCTGGAGGTGCCTAAGGGCTGCGCAGGTTTGATCTACGCCCGCAGCAGTATGGGCGTCAAGCGGGGACTTGCCCCAGCCAACAAGGTGGGTGTGATCGACAGCGATTACCGCGGTGAGATCCGTGTTGTGCTGCTCAATCACAGCAAACAGGTGCAGACGGTTGCCCCCGGTGAACGGGTGGCGCAGCTGATCATCACCCCGGTGCTGACCCCTGCGTATGAGGAAGTGGAAGAACTGACCGATACGGAAAGAGGCATCGGCGGCTTCGGCTCCACCGGAAAGTAAAAAGGAAAAGCTGACAGCAGTTGCTGTCAGCTTTTTGTTTCGCTGTTTGTCACAGATATGCGGATATCGCCGGTGCCGGTAGTGATGACACAGGTGCTGCCGGGGGTGTTTTCCGGGATGCTGATCTTACCGGTGCCGGTTTTGACACTGAATATCTTGCCGGTCAGCAGGTTACCGGTAACATCACCGGTGGTTAACTGAATCAGGATGGAGCCGGCGTCGCTGTCCTTAAATCTTACATCGCCGGTAGTTCTGGTGATGTTGAGATTTTTCTCGACGATTACATTTTCCAGGCAGATGTCGCCGGTGGAGCCGGAGGTATAAATGATTTTGCTCTTTACATTGGTCAGTGTCATATCCCCGGTGGTTGCCAGCAGCGAAACAGTGCCAAATTCTGCGTTGGAAATGTTAACATCGCCTGTGGTTGTTTTGACAGTGAGGGAGTCGATGACACTGGCGTTTACAGTTGCATCGCAGGTCGTTCCTTTGACTGTGATGCTCTCAAAGGTAAAATCAGAGGGGATGGAAACATCTCCTGTTGTGAGGTCTATCTCCAATGTACCGCATTCGCTCTTCGGCAGATAAACCGTGATCTTGGGCGTGGAAAAGTTGATGCCGATATGATCATACCATTTCCGTTGGTCGTCCTCTTCGATTGTTAGATTGCCCTCATCAAAGCGGACATTGTGCGGTGCTTTTTCCATTTCATAGCAGACCACCTTTACACTGTCGGTTTCGCTCAGACAGAAGGTGATATCAGCGGTGGTGGAATCTATGGAAATGTTGGTGATAGGGGATTGGGAGGTGTATGTCTCTGTCTGAAATTCAGCGGTGCTCAGATTGGCAAAGTCCCAATTGCTTTTTGCCAGCATTGCGGTGAACAGGGCAGCGCCGACTAATATAATGACAGCTGCGATAATCAGCCAAGTTTTATGCATTGCGTACTTCCTCCTTTTTCTTCAGTCGGTTTGCAATCGCCAGGGCAGTTTTTTTCGTCAGCATAGCTGCGCCTTTGGTTACAGCCTTGCAACCATAGAATGTAAATACGGAAAGACCTCCGCAAACAAGGGCTGCACCTACCATAGCTATGCCGGGGATCGCAAAACCGGAAACCGCCAGACCGATGCCGTACAAAAGCCCGGCAAAGCCGCAGCTGATCAGAGATACAAACACGCTCCACAGGGAAACGATCACAGCCCAGGCCGATACATACAGGGAAAACACAACGGCCAAAGCGGCAATCGCCAGTGAAAGCCAGATGGGGCTGCCCAGAATGATCAGTACGATCTGACCTGTACTGCGCTTTTTGCGCGGCGTATCAGGTGCGGAAATAGGGGTGTCCGCTAGAATTTGCGCGGCAATTTCCTTGACATCACCGATGCGTTGGACGGCAGCCTCCTCAGAAAGGCCTTCTTCTATGTAATCGTCGATCATTTCGCTGTAGAAATTGATCCGTTCCTGTATATCCTCCCGGGGCAGTCCGCACAAGTCGTTTTCCAGCTGCCTGAGGAAATCGTTTTTATTCATTTCCAGCATCCTCCTTTGTAACAAAGCGGTAGATCGACAGCATTTCATTCCATTCGTTTTGGAAATCCGCAATTCGCTGCAGACCCCTGTCGGTGATTCGATAGTATTTGCGAAGTCTGCCGCCGTGCTCTGCAGTACGGACGGTGAGCATCTGCGCCAGCTCCAAACGCTTGAGAATGGTGTAAAGTGTCGATTCTGAAAGCGCAATATACGGCTTCATATCCTTGATGATCTTATAGCCATAGGAATCGCTGTCCTTGATGGCTGCCAGGACGCAAACATCCAGCAGGCCGCGCTTGAGTTGTATATCCATAGCATACTCCTCCTTACGCAATACATCGTAACACGAAGTATACGGTATGTCAAGAGGGAATTTGATGAAATTCTTGACTTGATGTTGGCGTAGTGGTAAAATAATCCACACAGAGAACTGCACTGAGGAGGTTACAGCATGGCAATTACCTATCTCGAATCCACAAAAACCTTTTATTTGGACGGCAAGGGCGTGACCTATGCCTTTTGCGTCAATGATTTTGACTATCTGGAGCATCTGTACTTTGGCAAGACCATTGGACACGATGATATCCGCTATGTCCGTGGCTGCGGTGCAACGGACAATAACCCCAAGATCCCCGGCGTGGAGATGAAGGTGGGCTACAATTACGGCGCGCTGGATTGCTACCAGTATTTTGCACCGGAGCTGGCATTTTTCGGCACCGGCGACTACCGGGAGCCTGCTGTGCAGATCCAGACAGAGCAAGGCGACCGTATTTCCGATCTGCTG
The DNA here is from genome assembly GCA_017410075.1 of Oscillospiraceae bacterium. Lineage (GTDB taxonomy): Bacteria > Bacillota > Clostridia > Oscillospirales > Oscillospiraceae > Faecousia. Next base: position 6,450 of record JAFQRK010000016.1, read on the forward strand.
TATGACGGTTATGAGATCCTGCCCACAAAGCCGATGCCCGGCGGTATGCCGGCAATGCGGGATGGGGAAACGCTGATCGTTCATCTGAAAGATAGAGTCAACGGTTTCGGCTGCGACCTTTACTATACGGTCTATGAGGACGCCGGCGTCATTGCCCGCCGTGCTGTTTATAAAAACGGCTGTGCAGGCACTGTCAAGCTCAACCGCGCCTATTCCTTTTCTGTTACACTTCCGCAGCTGGATTTTGATGTGCTGACGCTGCACGGCTCCTGGGCCTCTGAGCGCCATATTCAGAGAATCCCTGCCCATTACGGCGTTGTTTCCATTGATTCCAAGCGCACCACATCCTCGGCATCCCTGAATCCCTTTATGGCGCTGGCCAAGAAGGATGCCACTGAGGAGACCGGCGAGGTCTATGGCGTGAATCTCATCTATTCTTCTTCCTTTGTGCTGAAGGCAGAGGGGCTGAATGATGACCGCCTGCTGCTGACCGGCGGCATCAATGATTTTGATTTTACCTGGAAGCTGCAGCCCGGCGATTGCTTCGAAACGCCGGAAGTGGTGCTTGCTTACTCCAATGAGGGTATCGGCGGTATGAGCCGTGCGCTTCACGATGCCTACCGCAATCACCTGATCAACCCCCGTTATGTGGGTAAAAAGCGTCCCATCGTTATCAACAGCTGGGAGTCTGCATACTTTGATTTCAACACCGAGCGGCTGAAGCAGATCGTGGACGGCGTTGCCGGCACCGGTGTGGATACCTTCGTACTGGACGACGGCTGGTTTGGCAACCGAAACAGCGAATTTTCTAGCCTGGGTGACTGGTGGGTCAATGAAAATAAGCTGCCCGGCGGCCTGGGCGAGATCATCGCCTATGTCAACAGCCGCGGTATGAAGTTTGGCCTTTGGTTTGAGCCGGAGATGATCAATCCCGATTCCGATCTGTACCGCACACACCCCGACTATGCTATTATGGCACCGGGCAGACAGGGAAGTCCCTGCCGCGGCCAGTTCGTGCTGGATCTGACCCGTCAGGAGGTCCGGGATTATGCGGTCAACGCGGTCAACAAGATCCTGAAGGAGAATCATATCGAATATGTCAAGTGGGACTACAACGCCAATGTGACCCAGTCCTGGTCTTTGGATCTGGAGGCAGATCAGCAGATGGAGTTTGCCCACCGGTATGCGCTGGGCGTTTACGATCTGTTTGAGCGGATCGTCAATGCAAACCCGGACATCTTCTTTGAAGGCTGCTCTGCCGGAGGTGCCCGTTTTGACCCGGCTGTGCTGTATTATTTCTCTCAGATCTGGACATCTGACTGCACCGATGCGGATATGCGCACCAAGATCCAGTACGGAACATCGGTGGCATACCCTCTGATGGCAATGACTTGCCATGTTTCTGCCGTTCCCAACCACCAGACCCGCCGTACCACCAGCATTGGTACCCGTGGCGATATCGCCCACCTGGGCGGTACCGGCTATGAGCTGGACACCTCGGCCTTTACGGATGAGGATCGGGAGACGGTCAGCAAGCAGGTGGAAAAATATCACCAGATGGAGGATCTGCTGCTGTTTGGCGATCTGTACCGTACCGAGGATCCGCTTTCCGGCAATTACTTCGGTTTTATGATCGTCTCTAAGGATAAGAAAAATGCGCATTTGACGGCTTATCAGCGGCTGAACCACTGTAACTGGCCTATGAAGCGGCTGAAGGTTCGCGGTTTGGATCCAGAGAAGAAGTATTTTGTGCCTGAGCTTAATATGACGATGCAGGGAGCAACCTGGATGTATGTCGGCATCAAGCCCAATTTCCCCTTTGAAGATTTCTCGACTGTTACATATACGTTTAAAGCAGTGTAATGAAAAAGAAGCCGCAGCGTAACCGCTGCGGCTTTGTTTTTTTAGATAAGACTTTAAAATTATCTGCCCCGGTACTCCTGCTTCAGCACTTCCGCCATTTCCTCCGGGGATTCCTGGCAACCGCCGGCAAGCCAGAGCTTGATGATGGCGTTCAGGCCGTTTCGGAAAAATTCGATATGATATTTCAGGTTTCCGGAGATATGCTCCTGCTCTGCGCGACGGGGATCGTAGGTGGAGATCAGATGCTGATCATCATAGCAAAGCTTGAAGTAGGTTTGATAGAAAATCTGGTTTTCCTTGATGTGGCGGAACATTTTCAGTGCGCCGCTTCGTTCGTTGAAGTAATCATAGTCTGCAAAAAGATTGCTGAATTCCAGTTCCAGCTTCCGACGGGTCTTATCGGCCAGATCGAATATATCCAGATAATTGGCGTAGAAGGTGCTGCGGTTCAGCTCTGTTCGCTTGATCAGGTCGGACACCGTAATGTCCTTGATCTGCCGTGTCTGCAGCAATTCGATGAAGGCTTTTTCGATTTTCTCCTGAGAGTCCTTGCGGCGTTTGTTATTCCTTGTGTTCATAAAAATTCTCCATTAAACCAACAGATGTTGATAAATTGATGATTGTTTTTCCTTTTGGAAGTAGTATACTTAGCTTGCAATAAAAAAACAAGTGTTGTTTTAATGTAAAGGAGAATAAAAATGAAAAAAAGTAATTTTGTTGCATTGCTTATGGGAACCATCAGCGGCGTGCTGTTTGCGCTGGGTATGTGTATGGCGCTGCTGCCGGAGTGGAATGCCTTCTGGGAGGGTGTGATTTTCGGCGGAATCGGTATGATTCTGGGCGCTATCACCGTGTTGGTCTGGTGCAAGATGGAAAACAAGAAAATGCCCAAAATGAGTGGTAAAATTCTGTTCCGCATTATTTACAGCGTCCTCGCTGTGCTGATCCTGGGTACCGGTATGTGTCTGTGCCTTGTCTGGGAGATGTTCGTATGGGGAACGCTGGTAGGTCTGCTGGGAATCGTGATGCTGATCGCCTTGATTCCTATGATCAAGGGCATCAAATGAAGCTGATCGGGATTGCGAAAAGTTCCTATACAAGACTGGCGCTCAACTTTGCCTATGCTATCGGTAACTGTGCCATCGGATTTTTGTCTCATTCCTGGTGGTTTATCACCGTGGGAGCGTACTATGCGGTTCTGGCAGTGGCAAGGTTTTCTGTTTTGCAGGTAAGGCGAAAGGCAAGGGGAGACCTGGATATTGAGCTTTTTGCAGGGCGCATTACGGGCATTTTGTTGGTAGTGCTGTCAATGTGCATCGTGGGCGTGAATGTTTTGTCCGCACTGAAAGAGCGGGGGACAGCACATCATAAGATCATTATGATCACCATTGCCACCTATACATTTACAAAGATCACCATTGCGATCATCGGTATGGTAAAAGCCAAACATACGGCATCGCCGGTATTCAAAACACTGCGAAATATCGCACTGGCGGATGCCTGCGTTTCCATTTACACAATGCAGCGGTCCATGCTTCAGTCTTTTCCGGGGATGGAAGCCGGGGAGATTCTGTTGTTAAACATTTTTACCGGAACGGCGGTGTGGATCATCGTGCTGTTCCTGGGAATCAATCTGATTGGAGGAAAACGAGTCAATATGGCAAAATCGAAAATTGTAGAAGTTAATGAAAAAATTGCGGAAGCAGTAACCGGCGGTTACAAGAAAATCGAAAAGGGCGTCGTAGACGGCTATAAGAAGATCGAGAAGGGCGTGGTCGGAGGTTACACAAAGATCGAGGATAAGTTTGTCGATAAGTATCTGACCAGGGAAGATGAGACTGTTGAGCAGGCAAAGGAAAGACTAAAAAAGGGAAATAAGTAAGCTGTAGCAGAGAGAAGCTTTTCTCTCTGCTGCTTTTTTTTCAGCAGGAAGTTTTTCTGCATAAGAAAACGAAAAAGGCATAGACAAACGCAAATATTGGGTGTATAATACCATAAGCAAGCGACTTTGCGCTTAAAAATATCGTTGGAGTGTGTACTGTAATGAAACTGATTATTAAAAACGACTATAAAGATATGTGTGCTTGGGCCGCTCAGCACATCGCTGACGCTATCAACAATCACAATGAGGATCGCCCCTTCATTCTGGGTCTGCCCACCGGTTCTTCTCCTCTGGGTGTGTACAAGAACCTGATCGAGATGAACAAGGCAGGTAAGGTCTCCTTCAAGAATGTGGTTACCTTCAATATGGATGAGTATGTTGGTCTGCCCCGCGAGCACGACCAGAGCTACTGGTACTTTATGCACGATAACTTCTTCAACCACATCGACATCCCTGCTGAGAATATCAACATTCTCAACGGTATGGCTGAGGATCTGGAGGCTGAGTGCCAGCGCTACGAGGACAAGATCGCTTCCTACGGCGGCATCGACCTGTTCCTGGGCGGCAGCGGCGTGGACGGCCACATTGCATTCAATGAGCCCTTCACCTCTCTGACTTCCCGTACCGGTGTCCGCGCTCTGACGGAGGACACTCTGATCGTCAACTCCCGTTTCTTTGACAACGATCCCAACAAGGTGCCCAAGACTGCACTGTCCGTGGGTGTCGGCACTGTCTGCGATTCCAAGCAGGTGCTGCTGCTGATCAGCGGTCATAACAAGGCACGCGCTCTGCGTCACTGTGTTGAGGGCGGCGTGGATCACGCCTGGACCATCAGCGCTCTGCAGCTGCACAAGGACGGCATCATCGCCTGCGACGAGGCTGCCTGCGGCGAGCTGAAGGTGGACACCTACAAGTACTTCAAGGAAATCTGCAAGAACGAGAAGTAATGGAAGCTTGATAACTGCCCGGTCATTTGACCGGGCAGTTTTTTGCATATTTGGAATATCTCAAGCACAAACTGTATGAGAAAGGGTGTGCTTGGATGGAAGATTTATTTGATTATCAGCATAGCTTGGCAGGGGAGTATCTCAGGGGCTTTCAGTACCCCTGGCAGGCGTTAAAGGGAATTAAGGATCTGATTATATCGGTCGGTGCAGCCTTGGACGGTTCCTATGAAGAAATTGCGCCGGCGGTCTGGATCCACAAAACCGCGAAAATTGCGCCGACAGCTTCGATCAGCGGGCCGTGCATCATCGGTGCGAATACAGAGGTGCGGCATTGCGCATTCATCCGCGGCAGCGCCCTGGTCGGGGAAAACTGTGTGGTGGGAAATTCCACAGAGCTGAAAAATGCGATTCTGTTCGACAATGTGCAGGTACCGCATTTTAACTATGTTGGAGACAGCATTTTGGGTTACAAGGCCCATTTAGGTGCCGGTGCGGTAACTTCCAATGTAAAGTCTGACAAGAGTCTGGTAACGGTCAGCGGTATGGAAACCGGACTCAAGAAATTCGGTGCAATGGTTGGGGATTTTGTTGAGGTTGGCTGCAATGCGGTCTTAAATCCCGGTACGGTGATCGGCAGAAACAGCAATATTTATCCCACATCCTGTGTCCGGGGCATCGTGCCGGAGGATCATATCTGGAAGACTGGCGGCGTGATGGTAAAAAAGGAGGATCGAAATGGGTAAATATTTTGGAACTGATGGCTTTCGCGGCGAAGCCAATGTGAATCTGACTGCCGATCATGCCTTTCAGGTCGGTCGCTTCATCGGCTGGTATTATACCCAGCTGAAGCGTCGCAACGGGCAGGACGGCCCAGCCCGTGTTGTCATCGGCAAGGACACCAGAAGGTCCAGCTATATGCTGGAATACAGCCTTGTGGGCGGCCTGACCGCCAGCGGCGCAGATGCTTATCTTTTGCACGTGACCACAACGCCTTCGGTGGCATTTGTGTGCAGAACGGAGGATTTTGATTGCGGCATTATGATCTCGGCATCCCATAATCCCTACTATGACAACGGCATCAAACTGATCAATAGCTTTGGTGAGAAGATGGACGAACGCTTTATCCAGCTGATCGAGGACTATCTGGACGGCCATCTGGAGGCGTTTGGAAAGGCGTGGAAGGAGCTGCCCCTTGCGAAGCGGGATCAGATCGGCAGAAGCGTTGACCATGTGGCCGGCAGAAACCGCTATATCGGCTATTTGATCGGGCTGGGGATGTACTCGTTCAAGGGGCTGAAGATCGGTCTGGACTGCGCCAACGGCGCGGCGTGGAACATTGCTAAGAATGTCTTTGATGCAATGGGCGCCAAGACTTATCTGATCGGCGCTGCGCCCGACGGCTACAACATCAATGAAAATGCAGGCTCCACCCACATTGCGGTGATGCAGCAGTTTGTTCTGGAAAACGGGCTGGATGTGGGCTTTTCCTATGACGGCGATGCGGATCGCTGCCTTTGCGTGGATGAAAAGGGAAATGTCATTACGGGCGACCACATTCTCTATATTTACGGCAAGTATATGAAGGAACGGGGAAAGCTGGTGGGCAATACGGTGGTGACCACAGTGATGTCGAATTTTGGGCTTTACAAGGCGTTTGATTCGCTGGGGATCGGCTATGCCAAAACAGCTGTGGGCGACAAATATGTGTATGAATATATGATGGCCAATGGTTGCCGCCTGGGCGGTGAGCAGAGTGGGCACATTATCTTCTCCAAGTATGCCTCCACCGGCGACGGCATCCTGACTTCGCTAAAGATGATGGAGGTTATGCTGGCAAAAAAGAAGACACTCAGCCAGCTTTGCGAAGGCTTTGCGTTCTATCCGCAGGTGCTGAAAAATGTTATAGTCACCGATAAGGCGCAGGCGCAGGCAGACCCCGATGTTCAGGCAGCAGTTGCAGCTGCTGCGGCGAGACTGGGAGATTCCGGCCGCATTCTGGTGCGAGAATCCGGAACAGAGCCGAAGATCCGCGTGATGGTAGAGGCGCGGGACGGGGCAATTTGCGAGGAATTGGTGGATTCTGTTGTTGAAGTGATACGGAAAAAGGGCTATGTGTGAGCATAGTCCTTCATTTTTGTTGAAATGCTGAAAAGGGTGTGGTATAATTATGCAAAATCCAGAAAAGAGGAAGATGCTATGAAGATCATTGATATTCTGAAGCAGGGGCAGGTTGGACTTTCCTTTGAGGTTTTTCCGCCCAAGACCGGCACATCCTTTGAAAGCGTTAAGGATGCAACGGAGAGGATTGCACAGCTGAAGCCTTCCTTTATGAGCGTTACATACGGTGCCGGCGGCGGCACCAGCGAATATACCCTTGCCATTGCAAAGAACATCAAGGAAAAGTACGGCGTTCCGATGCTGGCGCATTTGACCTGCGTTTCTTCTGATAAAGCCAGCGTGCAGAAACAGATCCTGGCGCTGAAGGATGCCGGCATTATGAATGTGATGGCGCTGCGCGGCGATCTGACACCGGAGCTTGAGAAGACTGACAGAAGCAAGTGGGATTATCAGCACGCGATCCAGCTGGTTCAGGAACTGAAAGCAGCCGGTGATTTCTGCATTGGCGGTGCCTGCTATCCCGAGGTGCATCCGGAAAGCCGGAATCAGCGGGAGGATATCCTGCATCTGAAGGAAAAAGTGGATGCCGGTGTGGATTTTCTGACCACACAGATGATTTTTGACAACAATCTGTTTTATAATTTCCTCTATAAGATCCGGGAGGCAGGGATCAATGTGCCCATCGTGCCGGGAATTATGCCCATCACCAATGCAAATCAGGTCGAGCGCGCCATTAAGCTGTCCGGTGCGTTTATGCCCCAGCGCTTCAAGGCGATGGTGGACAAGTTTGGCGGCAATTCCGATGCAATGAAGCAGGCAGGAATTGCCTATGCCACCGATCAGATCATTGATCTTTACGCCAACGGCATTACCGCCGTTCACCTGTATACCATGAACAAACCGGAGATTGCAGAGGGGATCCGGAACAATCTGTCTCAGATTTTAGGCTGCACCTTTGTGTAGGAATTGTAGTTTGAACACGGCGGTGAAGAAAGTGAATGTTTTAGATTTTATCCGCGATCATATCGCGTATCTGGACGGCGGCATGGGCTCGCTTTTACAGCAGAAGGGCCTTTTGCCCGGTGAACTTCCGGAGCGCTGGAATATCAGCCACCCGGATGTGATCACGCAGATCCAAAAAGACTATTTTGATGCCGGCTCCAATATCGTCTGTACCAATACATTTGGCGCAAATGCTCTGAAGTTTGACGATGACGAGCTGGAAGCTGTCATCAGGGCGGCAGTCGAAAATGCCAATCGTGCAAGGGAAACCAGCGTCGGTACGCAGCCGAAATTTGTGGCATTGGATGTTGGCCCTATCGGTAAGCTGCTGAAGCCCTACGGCGATCTGGATTTTGAGGATGCTGTCAGCATCTATGCCAAGACTGTCCGTATCGGTGCGGCCTGCGGCGTGGATCTGATCTTCATTGAAACGATGAGTGACAGCTACGATACCAAGGCGGCGTTGCTGGCAGCAAAGGAAAACTGCGATCTGCCGGTATTTGTGTCCAATGCCTACGGCGCGGACGGAAAACTGATGACCGGCGCAACACCTGCCGCTATGGTGGCGATGCTGGAGGGTATGGGGGCGGATGCCATCGGTGCCAACTGTTCTCTTGGTCCCGGACAGCTAGCAGGAGTGGTGAGGGAATATCTGAAATACGCCTCCGTGCCGGTGCTGTTAAAGCCCAATGCCGGACTGCCAAGAAGCGAAAACGGCAGCACTGTGTATGACATTACCACCGACGAATTTTCCCGAACTGTGGCGGAATTTGTAGGTGACGGCGTTGGCATTGTTGGCGGCTGCTGCGGCACGACGCCTGCGTATATCCGGGCTTTGTGCGAAAAAACCGCCGGCCTTTCGCACAAGGCGATCCAGCCGAAAAGCAGGACACTGATCTGCTCTTATACTCACGCAGTAGAGTTTGCAGATGCGCCCATTCTGATCGGCGAGCGAATCAATCCCACCGGAAAGAAGCGGCTGAAAGAGGCGCTGCGAAACAAGGATCTGGACTATATTCTTGGGGAGGGAATTTCCCAGCAGGAAAAGGGCGTTCATATTCTGGATGTGAATGTAGGCCTGCCGGAAATCGACGAAGCCGCCGTGCTGCCGGAGATCTGCTTTGAATTGCAGGCAATTCTGGATCTGCCGCTGCAAATCGACACAGTCAATGCCTTGGCTATGGAAAAGGCGCTGCGCCGGTACAACGGCAAGGCAATGGTCAATTCTGTCAGCGGCAGGGAAGATGTAATGGCGCAGATTTTCCCCCTGGTCAGGAAATACGGTGGATTGGTTGTCTGTCTGACGCTGGACGAAAATGGGATTCCGGCTACAGCTGAGGGAAGGGTGGAGATCGCCAGGAAGATCATTTCCCGGGCAAAGGAGTACGGGATCCATCGGAAGGATCTGATCTTTGATCCGCTGGCAATGGCTGTCAGCGCAGATCCCGGCGCTGCAGGAGAAACGCTGAAAGCTTTGAACATTATCAAAAATCAACTGGGCTGCCATACCTCTTTGGGTGTATCCAATGTTTCCTTTGGTCTGCCGAATCGGGACAGCATTACGGCTGCTTTCTTCACAATGGCGCTGGCAAACAGCCTTTCTGCTGCAATTATGAATCCCAATTCCGCTGAAATTATGAAGGCGTATTATTCTTACAATGCGCTGGCAGGATTGGATGCCAAGTGTGAGGCGTATATCGACAATATCAGCAAGTATGCCGCGGATATGCCAAAGGCGGAAATTGCATTTGAAAGCGATCTGCAGCGCGCCATCATCAAGGGTCTGAAGGAGCAGGCAGGCGCGATCACACAAAAGCTTCTGGAAACGGAAGATCCGCTGGATATCGTTTCAAAACAGATCATCCCGGCGCTGGACGCAGTGGGTAAGGGCTTTGAGAACAACACAATGTTCCTGCCCCAGCTGCTGATGAGCGCTGAGGCATCCCAGGCTGCATTTGAAAAGATCAAGCAGAAAATGCCTGCAAATGCGGCTGCGGATAAGGGTAAGTTCGTGATCGCCACAGTTCAGGGAGATATTCACGATATCGGCAAGAATATTGTGAAGCTGATCCTGGAAAATTACGGCTTTGATGTGTACGATCTGGGCAAAGATGTGCCGCCGGAACGGATTGCTGAGGAAGTGATCCGCCAGAATGCACCGCTGGTGGGCTTAAGCGCGTTGATGACCACTACTGTGCCGGCAATGGAGGCGACCATTAAGCTGCTGCGTCAGAAAGCCCCCTGGGCGAAGATCGTAGTAGGCGGCGCGGTGCTGACCCAGGAATATGCCGATGCCATCGGCGCGGATTATTACGCAAAGGACGCAATGGCAACGGTGCGATATTCGGAACAAATTGTAAATGCATAAAAAGAGCGAGCTGTGGATCTCCACAGCTCGCATTTTGTATAATAAGGTCATTTTTGAATGGAATCGAGATAGATTGACAGCAACTTCATAGTTGTTTCAAGCTCGCTTGCGGAACACGAATCCAGACGGCGTAAAAAATCTTCTTTATTCAAAGATTCTGGCTGTGATTCTGTTAGAATATCGTCCGGTGTGATGGAGAGTGCCTCGCAGATGTTAAGCAAGGTCTTGATCCGCATATTGACGGAGCCACGCTCGATATCGGCATAGGTGCGGTCTGAAAGACCGGCTTTTTCTGCAACTTCCATACGGGACAAGCCCCTCTTTTTACGGATCTCGTAAAGCTTGTTGCCAATTGTCACTAAATCCTGCACAACCATAGCGTACCTCCTTAATGTCTTTATATAGGAATTATACTTCCTAATACTATTGACATAAAGGAACTA
>JAFQRK010000017.1 GCA_017410075.1 Oscillospiraceae bacterium
CCATCATTTTGAAGCCGGGCTCAAAGGACTCCAGGATCTCGATGCACTTGCCGTTGCGGTACAGCAGGTTTCTGCAGGCAGCGTAGAGCCATACAGGATTTTCAAAGGAACGGATATCGTAATCCTTCTTTGCCTGGGCTGCGCCACGCATAACCTCCATAGGATCAATGCCGGCAACTGCCATAGGCAGAAGACCCACAGCGGTGAGCACAGAGTATCTGCCACCCACATTGGGGGGGATCACGAAGGTCTCCCAGCCCTCTTCCTCAGCCATCTGCCGCAGCGCGCCCTTGCAGGGGTCGGTGATGGCATAGGTGCGCTTCTTTGCGCCCTCGGTGCCGTACTTCCGTTCCAGCATCCAGCGCAGGGCTCTGGTTGCAATGGCAGGCTCGGTGGTGGTGCCGGACTTGGAAATGATGGCAAGGGAGAAATCCTTGCCCTCCAGCAGACGGCACAGCTCATTCCAGCCGCGGGTGGACAGACCGTTACCGGCGAAGTAGATCTGGGGATTGCCCTTGCCCTTGCCGATGTTGTGATTGCAGCCCTGCATCAGCTCGATGGCGGCACGGGGGCCCAGGTAACTGCCGCCGATACCGACCACAACAAACACATCAGAGGTCTGACGGATATGCTCAGCCGCAGCACGGATGCGCAGCATTTCGGGAGTTTCCTTGGCAACGGGCAGCTTCAGCCAGCCCAGAAAATCGTTGCCCTCGCCGGAGCCGTTGGCCAGGGTGTCGTGGGCAGCAGCGATCTCTTTTTCAATAGCCAGCAGATCCGGCAGGGACAGCTGACCCCATACATTGGAAATATCAACCTTAATCATTATGTAAATGCCTCCTAAAAAATATCTGTCTATATGTTATCGCAAATGAAAGCCAAACGCAAGGGCTTGAAAGAAAGTTTCCAAAGATTTCAGAAAAAATTACCGATACAGAGGTATCCCCTTGCCTCCCTCTTTGAGGGAGGTGGCTTCGCCGCAGGCGAAGACGGAGGGAGTTAAACTCCCCCAGACAGAAATCAAAGATTTCTGCCAGCCCCCTCAAGGAGGGGGCCGAGGGCGCTGGCGCAAAAATGAAAGTCCCCTCATAAGAGGGGACTGAGGTTAGGATTCTTCCTTCTTCTCCGCGTTCAGCGCGTCCACCACGATACCGGGGTAGGGATTGGCGATGACCGTGCGGTAGGTGTGGTAGATCACCATACCTGGCTTGCCGTTGACAGGCTTTTTCACCTGCTTGACGGGAGTTACATCCACCGCGATATTCTGGCCGCCCTTGGTTTCGGCATAATACGCCGCCAGCTGCGCCGCCTGGGTAACAGTATCGTCCGGCACGCTTTGACCGGCGCAGGCAATGATCACATGGCTGCCGTGAACCTTTTGCGCGTGGAGCCAGATGTCATCCTTGCGGGCAGAGCGGAAGGTCAGCTCGTCATTCTGGCGATTGTTGCGGCCTACGAAGATGGGGAAACCGTCGGTGGATTCAAACCGCATAGGCGGCAGCTTCTGCTGCTTCATTTTCCGTTTGCTGTGGTCGGCTTTGACATAGCCGCCGGCCTGCAATTCCTGCCGAATTTCGTCCAATTCTGCCTCAGACCCGGCTCGATCCAGCTCGCTGAGAACGCTTTGCAGATACTGAAGCTCTGTCTGACCCAGGCCGATCTGCCGGGTCAGCTCTTTTTCCGCATTTTTCATACGGGTGTAGTCTTTGTAGAATTTTGCCGCATTTTGCTGAGGCGAAAGGATGGGGGAAATGGGAATGTCGATGAGCTTCATTTCCTCGTCGTAAAAATCCTCTGCCTGCAAAACGGTCTGCCCCTTGACGATGCGGCCTAAGTTGGCGGTGACGATGTCTCCCAGCTGGCGCAGCCGCTCCCGATCGTAAGTCTGCTCCAATTCCACTTCCTGAATGGCCAGCTTCCTGGTCAGACGGGCGCAGAGATTCTGCACAGTTTTGCGCAGACCCTGACCCTTTTGACGGATGGCATCCCGGCGGTCCCGGACGGTGTAGTAAAGATCCAGCAGACCGGAAAAGCTTTCCGTCGCCACACTTTCGCCGTACTGGCGGATAGGGCAGAAGGCAAATTGCTTGGGGGTGCCGTCGGCGGCGCAGGTGTAGTGGGGCGCAGGATGCTGCAGATTTTCCCAAAACCAAAGCGCCACCCGTTCGGCCAGAGCCGGCAGATCCTGCCCCTCCAAACGGGCATCTGCCTCGCCGGCGGCAAACAGCGCCGCCTCCCGGCAGACAAGGGGCGAAAGGCCGCCCAAACTGTCCATCAGCCGGTCACAGAGCAGATCCGCGCCGGGTTTACATAATATATCCAGAAAATCAGCTTTAGAAAGATTTTTGGGATCCAGTTTGGTGATGCCGTCGGGGGTCTGATAGTAAAGTCCCGGCAGCGCCTGCCGCTTTGCGGATTCATCCAGACCCACACGGCGCAGGCAGTCAATGATCCGATCCTCCGGGCTCAGCAGGTACAGATTGCAGGTGCGGCCCATCAGCTCCGCCACCAGCTTTTTTTGCACCGGATCACCCATCTCGTCAAAGCAATCAAAGGCGAAGATCACCGCCCGCTCCATCGGCAGCTGGCGGATATCCGCAAGTCTTGCGCCGGACAGATGCTTGCGCAGCAGCATACAGAACATCGGCGGCTCGGCAGGATTTTCGTAGCTGGCGGTGGTGATATGCAGCCGGGGCGCAGAGGGACTGGCGGCAAGAAGCAGTTTGGCTCTGCCGTCCCGGTGTTTTAGGGATAGGATCACCGTGTCCCGGGTGGGCTGGTGGATCTTCTCCACACGGCTGTCCTGAAAGGCGCGAAGCTCCTCCAGCACGCAGGACATATAAAAAGCGTCAAAAGCCATTTAAGCCTCCATCATCAGTTGAAAAAGTTGGTTGAGCCGGTCGGTCTTGCCGGCAAGATACAGCGCGCCGAACAGGGTCTCCAGACCGGTGGCCATAGAATACTCCTGGGGCGTGGCGGACTTGGGGGCGGCGTGGGAATGGGCGTTTTTGCCCCGGCGGTAATAGGCGGCCTCCTCCTCGGTCAGAACCGGCAGGATCTTCTGCACCAGTTGTGCCTGCCTGGGGGCAGTGACCAGACTGACTGCATCCTTATGCAGCCGCTTAACGGTATGCTCGCCCTTGGTGCACAGATAAGTGCGGCACAGCAGCTCATATACGCAATCCCCCAGATGGGCCAAACCCAGATTGGAAAACGCGTCGATCTCCTGCTTTGTCATTTCAATGTGGAAATAATTATTCATAGCGCACGCCTCAAATTTTCTTGATACCTTACCTTACCACGAAATCCGGGATTAGTCAAATGCCGTTTGACAGGGTATGCCGGGTGTGATACCATAAAAGAAAGGAGATGAGGCTATGATTTCCAATTATCATACCCATACAATGCGCTGCGGGCACGCTGCAGGTCAGGACGAGGAGTATGTCCTTGCGGCCATTGACCGGGGACTGCAGATATTGGGCTTTGCCGACCACAGCCCCTACATATTCCCCGGCGAATATTATTCCAATATGCGTATGCCTATGCAGGCGCTGCCGGAATATGTGGCATCGGTGCTTTCCCTGAAGGAAAAATACGCGGATAAAATTGAGATCAAGCTGGGCCTGGAGCTGGAATATTACCCCGGCTGTTTTGCGCAGACGCTAAAGGCGCTGAAGGAGCAGCCTCTGGACTATCTCCTGCTGGGGCAGCACGCCTTGGGGGATGAAAAGGACGACTATCTCACCGGCTGGCCTACTGAGGATGAGGAGATTCTGAAGCGGTATGTGCGCCAGACCCTGGAGGGACTGCATACCGGTGCATTTTCCTGCTTTGCCCACCCGGATATCATCAAATTTGTGGGCAATCCCAAAATCTACGCAAAGCATATGCGCACCCTGATCCGGGAGGCCAAGACCTGCGGCATTCCTTTGGAATTTAATCTGCTGGGTCTGCAGACCCGCCGGAATTACCCCAACCGGCTGTTCTGGGAAATGGTGGCGGAGGAGGGTGCGGAAGCCATCGTCGGCTTCGATGCCCATCAGCCTGCCGTTTTGCGGGATGAAGATCTGGACAAAATGATCACCGATTGGATCGGGGATCTAAAGATCAACTGGGTTGACACCATATAAAAAAAGAGCGTGTTGCTTGGCAACACGCTCTTTTGATATAAAAGACAGTTGTCATTGCGAACCAGTGACCGTTATCACTGGTGTGGCAATCTCCTGGTATTTAGGGGATTTCCACGGGCCTTGCGGCTCTCGGAATGACATTTCTTTTGTTGTTACGGGAAAAACCCCTCAAAAATGGGGATCTGTCCGTCGGCAACAGCGGCGTCAAATTCCTCCCGGGTCTTCAGCGTCCAGCCAACGGCTGGCAGCCGCCACAGTTTGCGGCAGATGCGGGGGCTTACGCCCCGGCAGTCAGCAAATTTATAGGCAACAAAGTCAGGAGCGGTGAGGAAATTGGGCAGCAGCAGGGTCATTGCCAATTTTAGGGGGAAGGACAGCTTGCTTTCCGGGTTGCGGACAAAATTTTCCGAAAGCTGACCCCGGATCACATCCGGGTGATGCTTTTTCAGATGCCGTACACAGCGGGGATCGAAGCTTTCCATACACCAAAGACCGGGGTAGTCCTGCATGGCCGCAACGGCGGTATCGGTCAGGGCGGCGTAGTTCTCCCGGGTGGATTTCAGCTCCACGATCAGCGGCGTTTTTCCGCCGCAAAGGGACAAGACCTCTGAAAAAAGCGGAATTTTCTCTGCGTTTGCCAGCGGATACTGTTCCAGCTGAGCGGCGGTGAGATCTTCGATCATCATATCTGCACCGGCGGTGCGCGCCAGGGAATAATCGTGGATCACCGCCAGCGTCCCATCCTTTAACAGATGGATATCCAGCTCGATGCCGTAGCCGCGTTGGCAGGCGGCGCGAAAGGCAGCCATACTGTTTTCGGGGACATTTTCGCTGTGCAGACCCCGGTGGGCATAGCTGTATTTCCGAAAGCGGCGCAGCGGCATTTTACCGGTCCGCCCGCGGAGCGCTAAGAGGTAAAGCAGCAAAAGCGCCGGCAGTACTGCGAAAAGGATCAACATAAGCTTACTTGTTGGGTGCGGCCTCGGGCTTGGCATCGCCGTGCTTGACGAACAGCATCGTTACGAAAGAGCCTGCCACGAAAATGGCGGCATAGGGGAACAGGATGCCCATACCCAGCTTGTCCATCAAATAGCCGGACAGCAGGGGGGTCAGCGTCTGGGCCGCCATAGAAGCGGTGTAGTAATAGCCGGTGTACTTGCCTACATCGCCGTCGGAGCACATCTCCACCACCATGGGGAAGGAGTTGACATTGATGGTGGCCCAAGCGATACCTGCCAGAACGAAGATGGCATAAATCAGAACATCCGAGCTGCCGGGGCCTACGAAGATGGCTGTGCAGAATGCGGCGGTCAGCAGGGCGACACCCAGCAGGATGGCCTTTTTTCTGCCGATCTTGGAGGAGAAAATACCCACAGGAACAAAGGAAACGATGGCGGCAGCAGTGCCGACAGTCAGGGTCAGGTTAAAGTCCTTGCCCAGAATGTTGGTGGCATAGACGCTGTACTTGGAGGAGATGGCGTTGTAGCCAAAGTACCACAGCACAACAGATGCCAGCACCAGCAGCAGGGAGCACTTCTCGCCTGCGCTGAGCTTCCGCTTTGCACCGTTTTCAGGCTCTTCAGCTTCCGAAAGACCCAGGCGGATGCTTTCCTCGTGCATTTCAGCCACCCACTTGGGCTCGCGCACCTTCCAAAGGAAGATACACAGAGCAACCAGCATCAGGCCGGCAACGGCGCAGAAATAGCCGGTGTAGCTCATCATATAATTCTCGGTGGCACCGGTTGCAAAGATCATACCCAGCACCATAACGAAGATGCCGCCGATATAGCCCATCAGATTGATGATGGCGTTGGCCTTGCTGCGCAGGGGCTTGATGGTCACATCCGGCATCAGCGCAACGGCAGGGGAGCGGAAGGTGGCCATAGCCAGCAGCAACAGCAGCAAAATACCCACAAACAGGATCAGAGGCTGGGGGGATTGGCTGGTGATCTGCCATACATAAGCCTGACGGGCAGGCACAATGAAGTTTACATAATCCGGATTAGTCGTTTCCTTACCGTCTTCTGTAACGGTGCTGCGGATGGCAACAAAGTCCTCCCGGGAAAGCTCGTCGGAAAGCTTGAAGGTTTCTTCCTGCAAGGTGGCCGCTTTTTTGTTGGGGCGCACCAGCTCCCGGTCGGCCTGGGTGTCGTAGATCAGCTCCAGGGCAGCGGGATCATCCACGGTGGCAACGGCGTTGATCTGCTTCAGCTGGGCGGTATCAGCAAAGGTCAGCGCCACCAGCAGGATCACTGCGGCGATAGTGCCGAAGCGGATGAAGGGGGTGCGGCGGCCGGACTTGCCCTTATGCTTGTCCGACAGCGTGCCGAACAGCGGCAGCAGGAACAGCGCCAGAATATTGTCCAAAGCCATAATGGCGCCGGACCAGAACTGGGACATACCGAACTTGTTTGTCAGAATGAGAGGCACAATAGTATCATAAGCCTGCCAGAAAGCCAGGATCAGAAAAAAAGCAAAGCCTACAAAAATAGTGCGCTTATTGTTGAGCTTCATATGTAAGCCCTCCGTTCGCAATTTTCGACGAAAGCCGTGGGAATATTATATAATTTTTTTACAGCATTGTCCAGCAAATAAAAGAAAACCGCCGGCAAAAGCCGGCGATTTAAGAGATTATTAAGAAAAGAAGTAAAGGCACCGACAAAGCGGTGCCTTTGTTTATGGATTATGCCTTCCAAACGGCTTTTATGATGTTACCGATTTTGGGCGTGGTTCCGTACATAAGAACACCTACGCGGTAGATCTTGGCAGACAGCACACCAATACCGAAGGTAGAGCCAATCAGAACGGCAATGGAAATTGCGATCTCATACCAAGGCACAGTACTCATAGCAATTCTTGTGAACATGGCCATCGGTGAGGTAAACGGAATGTAAGAACAAAGCTGCATAAGCAAGTTATCTACATTTCCTTCGGTCATAGAGAAGATAACCACCATAAATCCAAACAGGAACAGGAAGGTTACCGGCTGAACGGCAGTATTGATATCCTCCAGCTTGGAAACGGTGGAAGAAATCGCACCGTAGAGGAACGCATAGATCAAGAATCCAAGCAGGAAGAATACGAGCATATATACAAACAGCTCGGGTGGAATATTGAAAATAGAGTTAATGATTCCGTTATCGCCCCAATAGGACTTGTTCACATTGTAGAATACGAGCGCTGAGCCAAAGATGGCAACGAGCTGCACAAGACCTGCCATACAAGCCGCCAAAACCTTACCGAACATCATATTGATGGGCTTGGCACTGGTGACTAGAAGCTCCATGGCACGGGAGCTTTTTTCCGTCGCAACACTCATTGCTACCATCTGACCGTAAAGCAGAATGACCATATACAATGCAAAAATCATAATGTAGGTGTAGAAAAAGTTTTGCATCTGGTCTTTTCCAAGGTTTTCTACTTGCGCATTGATCTGAATGCTCATAACGCCGGCGGCATCTTCTGGAGACATACCGCTGCCTATCATAGCGTCCATTTGATAGATCTGCTGCAGGACACCGGTGGCAATATCCGGGTTCACATCGTACATCGAAAGATTATCAACGTAATAGGTGAACGAGGTGGCGCCGTTCATTACGAAAGCGCACTCGATGTCGCCGGAAGTGATTTTGTCCTTGATTACGCTGATTTCCGCATCCGTGATCTGCACGTTATAGTCAGTAAAAGCTGCTGCAAATATTTCTTTCACCATATCCGCCTGCGTAGGATCATCTGCTTTTACGAGCATAACGGAAAGATCTTTTGTGGTATCAGAGGTATCACCTGATTTAAACAAGGCAGTAATTCGAGGGAAGAACATAACAATAGCGATAGCTACCATCAAAAAGATCGTTATACCGACAAAGGCTTTGTTCTTAGCATAGTTTTTAAGCTCAAATTTGAGTATTTTTCCAAACTGTTTCACGCTTTAGTCCTCCTGTGCGGCATCGCCTGCGTATTCCACGAAAATGTCATTGAGGGAAGGCTCAAAGACCTTTACCTCATCAATATCGTAATTTTCCACAAGGCGAGTCATAGCGGCTTTCTTTTCGCAAGGGTCAGACAAGCGAATCATCAAGTTACCGTTTTCCATAAAAGTACAGGCAGAGCCAAAGTCAGCAATAATCGCATCGGGGTTTTCTGTACGGACAACCAGGCGGTCACGGGGATAGTTACGCTTAATGTCGTGTAAATCTCCGTGCAGAGCAACAACGCCGTTGTTAAGAATAGCAATGCTGTCGCAGAATTCTTCTATGTAGCTCATTTGATGGCTGGAGAAAAGAACGATCTTTCCTTTGGAAATCTGTTCTTTGACTACGTCCTTTAAGAGCATTGCATTTACCGGGTCCAGACCGGAGAACGGCTCGTCCAGGATTACGATATCGGGGTCGTGGGCAAGAGCCGTAATAAGCTGAATCTTCTGCTGATTACCTTTTGAAAGCGTTTCGAGCTTCTTGTTGCGATACTCGGTCATACCCAGTCTTTCAAGCCAATAATCAATAGACTTTACCGCTTCTTTGAGGCTCAAACCTTTCAGCTCTGCAAAGTAGGCAAGCTGATCGATGATGATTTTCTTCGGATACAGACCTCTTTCTTCGGGAAGATAGCCGATGCCGATTTTGCTGTAATCAATTGGCTGACCGTCGATCAGCACCTCTCCGCTGTTTGCGGGAAAAACATCCATCAAAATGCGAATGGAGGTAGTCTTGCCAGCGCCGTTTCTGCCCAGCAGACCAAAGGCTTTGCCGCCTTCAATTTTGAATGAAACTCCGGTGAGGACTTTTTTCTCACCAAAGGATTTTTCTATGTTTCTGAGTTCTAATATCATCTTCCAACCTCCCGGTAAAAAGTGCGCCAACTGCATAACATATTATAGCATAATTATTATAAAAATAAAGGGGTTTTGAATTTGATCAAATACCAATTCTCTCCCCAAGTCTTTTGCTTTGCAAAAGCCAGCCCCCTCGTCAGAGGGGGCCAAGGTGTTGTCGGTTAGTCAAACGCCAAACCGAAGTAGGTGGGGGCAGGTGCGCCGTCCAGGGGCTGATACATTCCAAAGGGGATATCCCCACCGGGGCAGCGGAACAGTCCGCTGTCTTTGCCCAAAGCGGCAAGAATGCCCGGGGCGGCATCGGCATTGCCCAGAAGCTCCGCACCGTCGGCATAGAGAAAACCGTCGCCGGTATAGAGTTTGGTGATGGCGGACAAAAACTGCAGATTTTCATTCTCCTGCACCACGCCGCCGGCCGGCAGAAACTGACGGCGGAGGGCAGCGTACTGCGCGGCATCAATTTCCTTCAAAACCACGGGGCGGCCGTTGCTGCGGCAGGTAAATTCCTGCACATAGCTGCAAACCCGGTAGCCTATACTTTGGTACATCCCGATCAGATGCATTTCCGGCACCAGCAGAATACCGCTGTAGCCCAGCTGCGCCAAAAGCGCCCGGGTATCGTCCATCAAAAGGCGGCAAAGCCCCTGCTTGCGGAAGGCTTTTGCGGTGGCTACGGCGTAAACATAGGCTATGGGTCGTCCGTCAAACCGGCAGTCAAACCAGTAAAGCGCGGCGGCGAGCGCATCGCCAACGCTGACGCAGCGGCAGCGATCCGGGGAAAAGGCTGTGCCAAAGAAAAGATCCAGAAAGGCATCCGTGTCCCCAAATGCCTCCTTCCACAGGCTGCGCAGCCCCGGGATCTGCGCCTCGGCAGGATAATCAATCTTCATCGTCATCCTCCCACAGCCGCGCCCAGAATTTCACCACCAGATGGTGAGGATAGTAGCTGAGCTTGGATTGCCGCAGACCGGGAATGCCCATATCGTCTTCCCGGTTCAGGAAGCGCAGCTGCGGATATTTGCGCCGCAGATGGGCAGCAAACGCCTGGGCGATGGCAGGATATGCCCCGTCGGCATAGTCCATCGCCTTTTCAAAGTGGATGTCATAGGTGTCCGGGGAAAGCCGGGAGCCCAGCGTCATAGCCAGAATGCTGCCGCCTTCCTCCAGAACGAGACCCTCCATATCCAGCTTGTCCATATGGTTGAACGCCCGGTGCAGCGCCTGCTTTTCCAGATGGTAGTCATTGTTGGGGTCGGCAGCCAATTTGCCTGCGTACCAGCTTTCCGCCATTTTCTCCACTGCGCTGCGGTTTTCTGCCGTAATGGGTTGTACGGTGCAGTTTGGGTGATCCTGCCAGAAGCGGTTGATATGATTGCGCTTTTTCTGATATTTGCGACCCTTCAGATCGGACAGATCGTTGATGTCGTAAACATAGTCGCAGCTGTCCCGGTCGGGATGGAAGCGGAACTGGCCCGGATAAAGCTCCTCCACCAGCATGGTGTCCGCAGCGGTCAGACCTGTCAGACGGCATACGATGCCCCGCTGCCGGGCGTCGTGGATGATGGCATCCAGCACCGGGCGGATATCGCCGCTGCCGATGGGGAAGGGGTAGATGCTGAGCCGTTCAAACTGGGAAAACAGCAGAAAATAATCGTCCATAACAGCCACGCGCTGCCGTCCCCACAGATTCAGATTGGCATAGGCATATTCGCAGCCCCGCTCGCCGGCGGCAAAGAGGGCGCTCAGATACTGTGTTTTTGTTTGCTCGTCAAATTTTTGAAAGTCGATCATACATTCACATCCTTTGGGCGTAGTATGCCACATTTGATGTCGGTTTCAATCAGGGATTCAGGAGCTTTTCGTCCAAATGTCTGCTTCGGATGGTGTAGTACAGCGCCGTTCCCAGGGTCAGCAGCACCGCAGCTTCCCCAATGGCAACATATAAGGCGTTTAGGAAAAAGCCGCCGCCGATATAGAAGGAAAGCTCCCAGCCTACTAAAATTGCGTTGGTGATAGCCGGCAGCAGCAGACCGATGAGGGGAAAGCCCCGAACTGTCCACTTGCGGCTGAACCACATTCCGGCGGTGGCCAGCGCTGTGGCGGCACTTCCCACCAGAAAATCCAGCGGCAGCGCGCCGGCAAAGGAAATGTTGAACAGCAGGCATCCGATGGTCAAGCCCGGGATGGCTGCCGGGGTAAAGAATGCCAGCACGCACAGCGCCTCCGATACCCGAAACTGGATCGCCCAGGTTGCCGACCCGGGGATGAGAAAATTCTGCAGATAGGTGAGTGCTACATACAGCGCAGCCAGCAGCGCGCCGTGGGTCAAATTCCGTGTTTTTTGATTCATAAGACACAAAAAGGGCGCATTGCGCCCATCTTCCTCCGTAGTTTTGTTTAGCGACAGGATGGTCACGAACTGTCGTATTGGGTTAAGGTCATTATATCGGTGGCGGCGAAAAATGTCAACACAGAAAAACCCGCTGCCGAAGCAGCGGATTTTCCCGATTAGAAAGAAGAGAGATAGAAAAACATCACGAGCAAGAAAGATAAGCGGTTTGCGGCCTCCGCTTTCTTTCTGATTGCAGTATACAGGACGCTTTTGAACAGAAAATAACGAAATTGTAAATTTTTCAGGAAGCCTTGGGGAAAATCAGCGTTGCTTTGAACAGATCTCCGTCCAGCTGCAGCTGCAGCTGACCGTGCTGGATCTCCATCAGGCTCTTGGCAATATTCAGACCCAGACCGCTGCCTTCGCTGCTGCGTGCGGCATCGCCCCGGACAAAGCGCTCCAGCAGATCCTCTGTGCTGATATTCAGAGGCTCCCGGGAGATGTTTTTCAGAGAGAGGTGGACTTCCTCGCCGGCATCCTCCAGCTCGATATAAAGCCTTGTGCCGGGCATCGCGTATTTGACCGCATTGCTCATCAGATTGCTCAATACGCGCCAAACAAGCCGGCCATCCGCCAGAATGGCAATGGGTGTCTGGGGGATCTGGAACATAGGCTCCAGCTGAGCGGCGGAAAATTTATCGGAGAATTCGCCCAGCGCCTGATTGACGCTTTCAGCAGCATCCAGCGTGGTGATGTTGGCGGTGATGTTGCCGGAATTGGCTTTGCTCAGCTCCATCAGATCCTCGATCAGCTTTTTCATTCGCACCGACTGCCGGGACAGCACCTGCAGGTACTCCTCCGACTCCTTCTCCGAGGGGGATTTTTGCAGCAAGTCTACGAAATTGATGATGGAGGTAAGGGGCGTTTTGATATCGTGGGAGATGTTGGTGATCAACTCGGATTTCATCCGCTCAGAACGCATTTCCCGTTCTGCGGCGATCATTGCCGTATCGGAAAGTGCATTCAGGTGCTGCGCCAGAGAACGGAAACTGCCCCGAAGATATTTGGTGGAGATCTTGCGCTGAAGATCGCCGCTGCGCATCTGCTGCACGCCTTGGATCAGAATGCCGATGGCGTAGCCGCTGTAGCACAAAAAGCCGATGCAGGCGGTGATGCTCAGAATCAGCAATGCGGTAAAGATGCCGCCGAAACGCAGGGAAAGGAAGAAGAAAACGCCGGTGCCCGCAGTTACCAGACTGGCTGCCAGCAGCCATTGCCACATGATGGGCATCAGTCCGATCACCCGAACAAGTCCCCGCGCCAGGAAGCGCAGACCTTTTGCCAGCAGGATCAAAAGACGGCCGATCAGCGTATGCTTCCAGAGGAAGCCGTTTTCCACCTTGACCTGTGCGGCGAAGGCAAGGATTAAAGCCAATGCCAGCAGGCAGATACCCAGCAGGACACTGCCGGATAGGCTCAAATTGCCGAAATGCGGACCTGCGCTATTGATCCAAACAGACATTCTGCGGAACAGAAGCAGCAGAAGTGCGATGCCCACGCCGACCAGCACTGCGTAAAGATCCAGCGGCAGCCGGTTCAAACCGCCGGGGCGGACGGTGCCGTCCTCTGTGCGGCCTGCGTGGATGCACAGATAGGAAAGTCCTGCAGCGAACAGGATCAGACTCACAGCAAACACACCGATAAAGGTGTAGCGGTGCGGAAACATAGTGGTCAGGATCTGCAGCTTACTGTTGATCAGAACATTGGGCTGCAGGGAAACCGTAACGCTGTACTGCGGCGCTTCATAATAGTAAAGGATATAGCTGACAAGACGGCCGTTTTCCCAAACGGTCTCCGTTTCCCGATACAGATAGTCGGTAGGGGAGGTGTCCGGCTCCGTAGGTGCGGTGGGATCCTGGGGATCCTGCTGCGTATCTTCTTCGGGCTCATCCAAAATGGGATACAGCGGCTGGATCTGAAAGGTCTTGCTGAAGGAAACGCTGCCGTTAACAGAACCGGCGGCAGATACCTGCCGGCCCTCCTCGTACACCGTAACCGTCCAATGGCCTGCGTCCACACGGTCTTCCGGGTTGTTGTAAAGACTTTGCTCCAGAAGATAGGGAAGATTGCCGTAGGTGTCCACGGCGTAAAGATTTGCGTAATCCTGCGCAATGGTTTTGGCGATGGATTCATATTCCATATCCTGCAGCTTGCTGACATCGTCAACATACAGGTTGGCATTTTCCATAGCAATGATGCCGGCGCCGCCGGCAAGGGCGGCAATGACAGTAAATGCCGTCAGCAGGAGAACGATGAATTTCAGGGTCAGACTATGCTTCATAGTACTGCCGGCCTCCCTCGATCTTATAACCCTGACCCCAGACCACCTTCAAATAGCGCGGATCCGAGGGGTCAATTTCGATTTTTTCCCGCAGATGGCGGATATGTACCGCCACAGAGCCTTCGTTGCCCAGCGCAACCTCCTGCCACACGGCCTCATACAGCGCCTTGGTGGAAAACACCTGACCCGGATGGGTCATCAGCAGGTGGAGGATGCTGTATTCCGTGGGAGTCAGGCTTACGGGCTCACCCTCCACGGTGACAGTTTTGGTGCGGTCGTTGAGCAAAATGCCGCCGATGCTGATCTCGGCTGTATTTTCTTCTGTGCGGCTGCCCAGCTGGGCATAGCGGCGCAGGTGAGAACGAACTCTGGCCAGAACCTCCACCGGCTCAAAGGGCTTGGTGATGTAGTCATCTGCGCCCACATCCAGACCCAAAACCTTGTCCTCAACTTCGGACTTGGCGGTCAGCATAATAATGGGCACATTGGAAAATTCCCGTATGGCCCTGGTGGCAGTAACGCCGTCCATTTCCGGCATCATCACATCCATCAGGATCAGATGGATATTTTCTTTGCGTACGGTTTCCAGTGCCTGCACACCGGTATTGGCCTCAAAAAACTGATAGCCCTCCGGGGTCAGATAGATGCGAAGCGCACTAACGATATCCGGCTGGTCATCACAGATCAGTATATTGAACATACACAACCTCCTGCAGTTTGCATGCGTTTGCCACCATTATAGCAGAACTTTGTCAAATAGGAAAGAGGAACTTTTGCAAACAGCGCTTGAATCCGGGAGAAAAACTGTTATAATAAAGATAACCCATTACAAAAAAGGAGTGTTTTTATGCTGGAAGAACTGAAAACCTGGCTTGCCACCAGCGGCATTTCCCTGCTGGCGGTGGTGCTCAAAGCAATCATCATCACGGTCATCGGCCTGTTTATCATCCGCGCCGTGAACAAGCTGCTGGATAAATTCCTGCAGAAATCCAAGCTGGAAAAGGCTGCGCACAGCCTGCTGAAGGGTCTGGCAAAGACCGTTTTGTGCATCCTGCTGGCGCTGATCGTGGCATCCTCCCTGGGTGTGGATGTTACGGGCATCGTTGCGCTGGCATCTGTGCTGACGCTGGCTGTTTCCCTGGCGCTGCAGAATATGCTGGCCAATGTGATCGGCGGCTTCACCCTGCTGTACACCCATCCCTTCACCTCCGGTGATTTTGTGGAGATCGCAGGTCAGTCCGGCTCCGTGCAGGAGGTAGGCATTGCCTACACCAAGCTGATGACTCCGGACAACAAGCTGGTGTCCATCCCCAACAGCGCCGTGGTGGCTGCACAGATCGTCAACTATACCGCAACCGGCTGCCGCCGTGTGGATATTGATGTTTCTGCGTCCTACGATACCCCCACCCAGCTGGTCATTGATACGCTGGTGAGCACTGCCAATGCATCCTTTGTGCTGACCGAGCCGGAGAAGCCCTATGCCGTTTTGGTGGGATATGGCGAAAGCACCATCAATTATACTCTGCGCTTCTGGGTCAAGACCGATGATTACTGGGCAGCGCTGTTTGCTGTAAACCAGAAGATCAAGGAAGAATTCGACGCTGCCGGCGTGCAGATGAGCTTCCCCCATCTAAATGTCCATATCGAAAAGTAAATAATTTTTGCATAGCTTTTTCATCACCGGGCATACTAGCGGTGGACAGAAAAGAACAGCTTTTAACACTGCGACGGCAGAGAAAAAAGTCGTACATTTTCTGTCAAGTGTATCACCGAAACGCGCAGCGGTATGATGCGAAACGGCGGATAGGGAACGATCCGCCATACATAAAAAGCAAGCAGGCGGCCATCCGGCCGCCTGCATTTTATAGATAATGCCTTGGCCCCCTCACTGAGGGGGCTGTCGTGCTTGTCAAGCACGACTGGGGGAGTGCCTTATCGTATCAACGACACTCCCTCCGTCCTCGCTAACGCTCGGCCACCTCCCCCAAAGGGGGAGGCAAGGGATGGTCATAGCGCGTACAGCGGCTGCACAGGGTCATACCGCTGCGGCTTGTATGTAACGGTGCCGATGGGCTTTCCGTCAATGCCGTACTTGGGATTGTAGCCAAACAGGTTTACATAACACATAAGGTCGTCCCGTTCTGCTTCCATTTCCCGCATAACCGCAACGGTTGCCAGCACATCGTCCACCGCCCGGTGGGAGTTGACCACCTCGCCGGACAGCCCGTATACCTCGATGGCGTTGCACAGCTTGTGAGGGTAGCTGTGCCGATCCTTGTAAACCGTTAAAAGATCCAGCTTGTCTTTCCCCTTGAGGATCATCGGATCGCCGTTTCGCAGCAGCAGATAGTACAGAAAACTCAGGTCGAAATGGGCGTTATAGGCCAGCAGCAGGGTGTTGCCTGCGATCATATCGGCAATGTCCCGGCAGACCTGGGCTTTGGGGATGCCCCGATCCAGAATGTCCTGAGTGGAGATGCCTGTCAGCTTCTCGATCACCGAAGGAACGGTGTTTCCGGGCGTCAGGGTGATCAGCTCATCGTATTCCTGAATTACCGTGGCGCGACCGTCGCGGCGTTCTACCACCACGGCAGCGAATTCAATGATCTCATCCCGGCAAAAATCCAGACCGGTGGTTTCTGTGTCGAACAGCACCAAGCGATCATATTTTGCAAATAAGGTGTCGAAATTACCCATTTTATTCTCCTTTCGCCAGTTTTTGCGCACGGAAAAATTTGCTTTTCTCCTGGGGGGTCAGGCCATACATTGCCGCCAGCGCCTGGGCGTAGGCTATGGCGACCGCCTCAGAGCCGGATTTCAGCTCCACCTCCACCTCTCGCAGGGGAAGCGCTTTGCCGCCGCCCAGCAATACGCCTTCGTCCAGCGCAAGCTCTACCGTACAATCCGTTAGGTGGATCAATTTTGCCCGGCGGGTAAAGCGGGCGCCGCAGGAAACGGATAGCCCGCCCTTTGTCAGATCCAGAAGCGCCTCGGGTGCGCCAAGTTTACATAACATCGGAACGGCGGTTTCGATATCGTCCCATTCCAGCTCCCATTCTCCCCGTCCGTGGGTGCCGTCGGGGGTTTTGACGGTGCAAATGGAGATGCCGTTCTCCATCCGCCGCCGCAGG
>JAFQRK010000018.1 GCA_017410075.1 Oscillospiraceae bacterium
GAATCGAACCCATGTTACCGCCGTGAAAGGGCGGTGTCTTAACCGCTTGACCAACGGGCCTGGTAGCGGCGACCTGACTTGAACAGGTGACAGACCGGGTATGAACCGGGTACTCTACCAACTGAGTTACGCCGCCATATAAGTGCCAACCCCAACATTCGCCAAGATTAGCTTCGTTATTATATACGAGTCTTTTTTATTTGTCAAGTAAAAATTCAAGTTTTTTTGGGGATACTTGCCCTGAGGTGATGGCGTGAAAATCCTGAAAAAATGCATCCTTTTCTATCTGGGCGGTATGGGCTATATGACATTGGAGTTTCTCTGGCGCAAACGAAGCCACGGCAGTATGTTCCTGCTGGGCGGAACCTGCTTTTTGCTGCTGGGGCAGCTTTACAAGCGCTGCCGGCGGATCTGTCTATCCTTTAAGATGCTCATTGGCGCCATTATTATTACAGCTTTGGAGTTTTTCACCGGCCTGTTGGTCAACCGCAGTCATACCGTTTGGGATTACCGAAAGCTCCCCTGCCAGCTTCTCGGCCAGATCTGTCTGGTTTTCAGCTTGCTTTGGGTGCCGGTTTCTCTGGGCGCGATGCTGCTTTACGAGAAAGCTGAGGAAATCGTAAATTGGGGACGGCTGCGCCGTCCCCGATAATATCATTTCTCTTTCTTCGCCATTTTGCACAGCGGCAAGATCACAGCCCAGGTGACCACCGCCGCCGCAAATGCCGCCAGGAAAATATTGCGGTTGGGAATGAAGGAGGCTGTTCCGTCAGAATTGACGATCTTATCCGCATTTTTCAGCACCGCTGCACCGATGGCCGGGCCGATGATACCGGGGATCAGCACCTGCGCCACGATCCGCAGACCCTGGAACATTCCCGCCTTGTTCTCCGGCGTGCGGTCACGGACCATGGCACCGATAACTGCACCGGTGCCCAGATAGCCGCACATCATCAAAAGCGTTCCGATAAACACCGGCACAGTTGCGCGGAAGCAATAGAGCACCACATAGCCCGCCATCAGCAGCACCATTGTGGGAATGATGGCGGTTTTGAAGCCGGTGCGGTCATACACTTTGCCGTAAAGTCCCGTAAAGGTGGCGGCAAGGATGATGGCCGGCGCAAAGATCAAAACATAGTTTTCCATTGCCAGCGTCACCGTATAATAGAGGATCAGATACGGCATAAAAATGGAAATGGAAATGTTGAACAGCGCAAGCACGGCCAGCGTGATGTACAGCTTTCCGTTTTCCCGAATGACCCCGGGGCGGAAGCCATAAAAGATATTGGCAAAATAATTACCCTCGGTCTGTGGCTTCGCTGGCGCTTCCTCAATGAGGAAAAAGCCTGCAATGCCCAGCGCCAGCACCACTGTGCCGATCACGCCGAAGATCAGCGTCCAGCTCTCCTGCAGATCCTGATTGACCCCCATAAAGCCGCCGAACACCGCAAGGATCGCCACCAGTGGCATCATGGCATTAATGCCCTCCACAGAGCCGCGGTTTGTGCTGTCAGTAGAGTCGGTCAGCCAGGCATTGAAGCAGGCATCATTTGCGGAGGAGCCGAAGAAGGTCATCACGCAGTCCATAACGATCACCAGCGAAACGCCCAAAGATGCGGCAGAAGCCACCGCCGGGAACAGCGCATTGATCACATCCATACGGATCGCCGCAAAGCTCCAGATAGAAATGCCCCAGAGGACATAGCCGCCGCAAATAAAGATCTTTCGCTTGCCCAGCTTATCGGACAATGCGCCGATAATCAGCGTGGTCACCGTTGCCGCCACAGCGGAAGCCGCCACCATTGCGGAAATAGCCTCCGCGCTGGCATTGAACATCTTGTAGATAAACACATTCAGGTACATATTCTCCACGACCCAGGCCACCTGCCCCACCAGGCTGAAGATCACCAGAGCCAAATAGAATTTTCCGGATTTTTTCGTTTTTTCCATAACTTAACCCAACACCTTTTCAAATGTTTCCCGCAGCCGGATCAGCCGATCCTCAGCAAAAGGATCGGTAAGCCCTGCGGCGCTTACGAAGGACAGCAGCGACAGCTCCTCGGTAGCCAGATTGTTCTCCAAAAGCTGACGGCCGCTGCCGGAGGCGCTATCCTCCGCCTGATAGATCTGCATTGCCACATCATTGCTCAGCACATAGCTGACCATATACACCGGCGCCACATAAAGGTGGGCGATGATGATATACTCCCGATTGTCCACATTCCACATTTCGAAGCCGTACTCCTGCGCCGTCTGCTCATACAGCGCACGGATATTTTCCACAGAAACATCCTCCAGCAGGTACAGCTGATGCTCAAAGCTGGAATAGGCAGACTGCTCTACAAATGTGGACAGGCTGTTTGCCATCGTCATTTTCCGAAGCTGCCCACCGCCGTCTGCGTAAAACAGGCTCATATACTCCATCCCCTGGGAGAACACCTCCGCCACATCAATGCTGGCGACTGTACCGGTGGAGGCATAGTCGTTGCAGAAATGGCCGAATTCGTGGGCGAATGTCAAAGGATCGGCGCCATTGCCCTGGGGATTTACGAAAACAAACGGCACATAGTAAGACTGCAGATAGGTTTCAAAGGATCCATTGTATTTATTGGGGCTGTATGCAATATCGTAATACCCGCCCTCTTTCAGCACAGCAAACGCATTGGAGACGATGCCGCCCATATTCTCCGCTGTGGATTCCACATAGGCAAACATCTGCTCCTGCGTCCAGGACTTGTATCTTTCCGACCAGGCGTCGGCAGGAATTTCCGTATAAAGCGACACCAGCTGGTCGCGCACAGCTTCCATATAGGCCATTGCCTGAGCCGGGCTGTAGTCCCGGGCGTAATAGAAATCGTAAGCAAACTGCAGATAATCCTCATAACCGGCATACTCCGCGATCTCCTGCCGCAGCTTCACCAGCTCTGCCAGAAGCTGCTCCAGCTGCAGGCCTACCTCGCTGCCAAAAAGCCCGTAATAAGAGGAATACTCCAACGCCTGGGCGCTCAG
Source organism: Oscillospiraceae bacterium (assembly GCA_017410075.1). Classification (GTDB taxonomy): domain Bacteria; phylum Bacillota; class Clostridia; order Oscillospirales; family Oscillospiraceae; genus Faecousia. The sequence goes on from JAFQRK010000018.1 coordinate 3,010, forward strand.
GGTATCATATTCATTCTGCAGCTTCGCCTCTTGTGTCATCAGCTCGGTAAAGGTCTCATCCCAAAGGCTCTGACCGGTGTAGGCATCAAAATAACCTGCACCAAAGTACGCATCCGCCTCCAGCTGCGGCTTCAGACTGCTTTTTGCCAGGGCATACAGCAGCTGATCCATCCCCGCATCCACCTCGGCAGCGTTTTCCTGGCAGAAAGCATATTCCTCTGCCCAATAGAAATCCGTCATATCGCCGTAGTAGTAGATGTTCGCCAGCTTGTAATTGGTATAGAAGCGATAGTAAACATCATAAAGGTCATAGACCTTGTCCATCAGCTCCTGGACCTTTGTATCCGATTCTGCGCCCCGGATGCAGGTGCTCAGTTGGTCGCGGAATTCTGTCATATCCGGACGGGTGTATTCGATCTGGCTGAAGGGCACATAGCTCTGCCCCAAAATGCCCTGCATCCACCGGCGGAACGCCGTGGGATTGCATCCGGTAAACAGCACCGTTACCGTCAACAGCAGCGCGATCACTTTGTAAATGCGCTTCATCGGATTCCCTCCTTCCTCTTTGTATTACCAGCATACCACACCGCGCCCGGCCTTGCAACAAAAATCCCCCAAAACTCTTTACAAAAAGCGGCGGAACTGTTAAAATATGTATGTTGTTTTCTTAGGCCTTGCATTTTTACAGCAACCGGCAGAGAAAAGAAAAATACGGCAAAATTCACAGTAGAATTCCATGAAAAAAGGTCGTAATCTGTCTATTCGCCAAGTTGACTTTGCAGCGCTTTCATTATATAATATTTTCGTAAATAAATGCGGCCCCTGCAACTGACGGATCAGTGGAGCACCACACGGAGCAAGGGCAGTATCGCAAGCCGACCGTCTGGGCGCACTTACCATCTCAGATGGGGAAAGTGTGTCCATTTTTTTATTTCACAGATCGGAGGATTCTTTATGAAAAAAGTAGCGATCCTTATGGGCAGCGACAGTGATCTGCCGGTAGTCAAGAAAGCCGCAGATACCCTTGCTTCCTTTGGCGTGCCCTATGAGATGCATGTCTATTCTGCCCACCGTACCCCTGTGCAGGCACGGGACTTTTCCCTCAGCGCACGCAATAACGGCTTCGGCGTGATCATCGCCGCGGCGGGTATGGCCGCACATCTGGCCGGTGCCATTGCCGCCAATACCACCCTGCCCGTTATCGGCATTCCCATGAAATCCTCTACATTTACCAACGGCATTGACGCGTTGATGTCTACTGTTCAGATGCCCTCCGGCATTCCGGTGGCCACTGTTGCTGTGGACGGCGCTGTCAATGCCGCTTTGCTTGCTATCCAGATCCTGGCTGTGCAGGATGCCTCCCTGGCTGAAAAGCTGGATGCCAAGCGCGCTGCAGATGCCAAAAAGGTCCTGGAAAAGGATGCTGCCCTGCAAAACTAAAAACCGTTAGCTATTTTATTCACATATTTTTTGAAAGAGGTAATTGATTATGGAAAACCTGAAGCTGCTGTACACCGGTAAGACCAAGAATGTTTACGCCCTGCCCAACGGCAACTGCCTGCTGAAGTTTAAAGACGACTGCACCGGCAAGGACGGTGTGTTTGATCCCGGCGAGAACTCCGTGGGTCTGACCATTGAGGGCGTTGGCGATGTAAATCTGCGTATGTCCATCTACTATTTTGAGAAGATCAATGCCGCCGGCATCCGCACCCACTATGTTGGCGCAGACCTGAATAACACCACTATGGAGGTTCTGCCTGCCAAGGTGTTCGGCAAGGGCCTGGAGGTCATCTGCCGCCGCAAGGCTGTAGGCTCCTTCTTCCGCCGCTACAATGAGTACTGCACCGAGGGCCAGGATCTTCCCTACTATGTGGAAACCACCTTCAAGAACGATGCTCTGGGCGATCCTCTGGTCACCAAGGACGGCCTGGTGGATCTGGGCGTTATGACTTGTGAGCAGTACGATTCCCTGAAAGCACAGACCCAGGCCATCACCAAGATCGTGGCTGACGATCTGGCTGAAAAGGGTATGGAGCTGTATGACATCAAGTTTGAGTTCGGCTACGATCCCGACGGCAATGTGATGCTGATCGACGAGGTAGCATCCGGCAATATGCGCGTTTACAAGGACGGCGTGTATGTCGATCCCATGACCCTGAACAAGCTGTTTTTCGCTTAATTTGAGAGGAGATCCCCTATGGGCGGTTATTTTGGCATTGTATCCCGTCACGACTGTATGGAGGATGTGTTCTTCGGCACAGACTACCACTCCCATCTGGGCACCCACCGTGCCGGCATCGCTGTATATGACCCCAAGATCGGTCTGCAGCGGGAAATCCACAGCATTCAGGCCACGCCCTTCCGTACCCGGTTCAAGGATATCTTTGACGAGATGGAGGGCACATCGGCTATCGGCTGTATCAGCGATTTTTATCCCCAGCCCCTGCTGATCCGCTCCAAGCTGGGCACCTTTGCCATCTGTGTCACCGGTGCAGTAAACAACGCCGAGCATCTGATGAAAACATACCTGGCGGACGGCGGCCATTTCGACGCAATGACCGGCGGCGGCGTCAATGTCACCGAGCTGATCGGTGCGCTGATCAGTCTGAGCGATAATTTCGCCGAGGGTATCCGTTTTGTACAGGCGCTGGTTGACGGCACCGCCTCGATCCTGATCCTGACCGACGACGGCTCTATCATCGCCGCCCGTGACAAGGTTGGCCGCCTGCCCGTCTGGCTTGGCCATCGGGAGGATGCTTTCAGCGTATCCTTCGAGCCCTTTGCACATCAGAAGCTGGGCTTTGAGGATCTGCGTGAGCTGGGACCCAACGAGATCGTAAAGATCACCGCAGACGGCATTACCACGCTGTCCCCTGCCGGCAAGGAAATGCGGATGTGTGCCTTCCTCTGGAGCTATTATGGCTACTCCACCTCCTCCTACGAGGGCGTCAATGTGGAGCTGATGCGCTACCGAAACGGCGCTTTGATGGCCAAGAAGGACAATGAGCAGGGCTCCGTCACCGATGTGGACTATGTCTGCGGTATGCCTGACAGCGGCACGCCTCACGCCATCGGCTACGCCAACGAAAGCCATCTGCCCTTTGCTCGGGCATATATCAAATATACCCCCACCTGGTCGCGCAGCTTTACCCCCTCCAAGCAGTCGGACCGCAACCGCATCGCCAAAATGAAACAGGTCCCCGTCCCGGCACTGATCCAGGACAAAAACCTGCTTCTGGTGGACGATTCCATCGTCCGCGGCACGCAGCTGCGGGAAACGGTAGAATTTCTTTACGAAAGCGGCGCCAGAAAGGTGCATATGCGCTCCGCCTGCCCTCCCATTATGTTTAATTGCAAATATCTGAATTTCTCCCGCAGCAACAACGAAATGGATCTGATCGCCCGCCGCATCATTATGGAGCTGGAGGGCGAGGAAGGATTTAAGCATATGGACGAGTATTGCAACAGCAATACCCAGCGCGGCCATAACCTGCGTCAGGCGATGGCTGACAAGCTGCACCTTGGCTCGCTGGATTTCCAGTCCCTGGATGGCGTCATCGAGGCCATCGGCATCGACCCCTGCAAGCTTTGCACCTACTGCTGGAACGGCAAAGAATAACTATTAAAGGAGCTTTGAAATGGATCACAAGAACTCCCAGTCTGCCAGCTATGCCGCTGCCGGTGTGGATATCACCGCCGGCTACAAGGCTGTCGAACTGATGAAGAAGCATGTCGCCCGCACCCGTAACGAAGGCTGTCTGGACGATGTGGGCGGCTTTGGCGGCTGCTTTGGCCTGCCCATCGCCGGTATGGAGGAGCCGGTTCTGGTCTCCGGTACAGACGGCTGCGGCACCAAGGTCAAGCTGGCCATCTTGATGGACAAGCACGATACCATCGGCATCGACGCCGTTGCCATGTGTGTCAACGATATTATCTGTGTTGGCGCAAAGCCTCTGTTCTTCCTGGACTATATTGCTTGCGGCAAGAACTATCCTGAGAAGATCGCTGCCATCGTCGGCGGCGTGGCGGAGGGCTGTGTCCAGTCCGGTGCCGCTCTGATCGGCGGTGAGAC
>JAFQRK010000019.1 GCA_017410075.1 Oscillospiraceae bacterium
GCGACAGCCCCCTCAGAGAGGGGGCCGAGGTATCACCGTTGATCGCTGCAGATGGAAGCCATCTTCAGCGCTGAGCAGTGATACAAGGAGGTAATGCAATGGCAAAAATACGCAATATGATCGCCTTTGACCTGGGCGCCAGCAACGGCCGCGCCATATTGGGTCAGTTCGACGGCAAGAGAATCACTATGCGCGAATTGCACCGCTTTGAAAACAACTACATAGAAATGAACGGCATTTACTACTGGGACACGCCTTATCTGTATAACCAGCTGAAGCAGGGCCTGCTGAAATTCAAGCAGGGCGGCTACGGTGAGCTGGACTCCTTTGGTATCGACACCTGGGGCGTGGACTACGGCCTGCTGGACAAAAACGGTCAGCTCGCCGGTATCCCCCGCTCCTACCGTCTGGGCACCCAGGAGGATATTGACGCAGTCGAGGCTGTCATTCCTGCTGACAAGCTGTATGCACGCAGCGGCATCGACACCACCTTGACCTTCAACACGCTGTATCAGCTCTACCGCAGAAAACGGGAAAATGACCCTGCTCTGGAGATCGCAGACACTATGCTGCTGACTCCCGACCTGCTGGGCTATTTCCTCACCGGTGTCAAGGGTACGGAGTACACCATCGCCACCACCACCCAGCTGTATAATCCCACCACCAAGGACTGGGATTGGGAGACCATCCGGGAGTTGGGTCTGCCTGAACACATTTTTACAAAAATCGACAAGACCGGCACTGTCCGCGGCTATCTGCGCAAGGAGCTGTGCGAGGAGCTGGGCTTAAATGCCGCCGCATTTGTGGCTGTGGGCAGCCACGATACCGCGTCCGCCGTCGCCGCCATTCCCGGCACGGGCAGCTTTGCATTCTGCTCCTCCGGCACCTGGTCGCTGTTCGGCGCTGAAATGGACAAGCCGGATCTCAGCCCCGAGGCTGCGGCCGCCCATTTCTCCAATGAGGGCACCATTCAGGGCGGCTTCCGTCCCCTGAACACCATCATCGGTATGTGGATCATTCAGGAGTGCCGCCGCGACTGGCTGAAGAGCGGTATGGACATCAGCTGGGATGAGGTTGTGAACCAAGCCAGAGCTGCTGAGCCTCTGCGCAGCATCATCAACCCTGACTCCCCCGAGTTCTACGCCGGCGGCAATATGGAAAAGAAGATTCAGGAGTTCTGCCGCAATTCCGGCCAACCCGTCCCCGAGACCGTTGGTCAGGTCGCCCGCTGCGTATACGAATCTCTGGCACTGAAGTATCGCCATGCGCTGGAGGGTCTTGAAAAGATGAAGGGTCAGCGGATCGACTCGCTGAACATCGTCGGCGGTCCTATCAACAACCGCTTCCTGAATCAGCTGATCGCTGATTCTCTGGATCGGGATGTGATCACCGGTCCTGTTGAGGGCGCTGCCATCGGCAACCTGCTGACCCAGGCCATGGCGCTGGGCGACATTGCTGACCTTGCCGAATTGCGGCAGGTCGTCCGCAATTCCGAATCCGTCGAAACCTGGAAGCCCAACCACACCGCGGCTTGGGAAGAAGCTTATGAAAAATTATTGAATTTACTTTAATAAGGAGAGATCATTATGAGCGTAGATATGACAAAGTGGCAGGAGCTTGCCAAGGCTAACATCCACAACCGTCCCACCGGCACCGGCCGTCTGGCCGGCAAGATCACCATCGTTACCGGCGCAGCACAGGGCTTCGGCAAGGGCATTGCCGAGGAGCTGTACAAAGAGGGCGCAACCATTATCATCGCCGATATGAATCAGCCTCTGGCTGAGCAGGTGGCTGCTGAAATGGGCGAGCGCGCATACGCCATCTCCGTCAATGTTTCCGACGAGGAGAGCGTTGCCAATCTGGTAGCACAGACAGTTGAAAAGTTCGGCGGTCTGGATCTGATGGTAGCAAACGCCGGCGTTGTCCGCAGCGGTCCTATCGCTGAGTTTGAGAAGAAGGACTTTGAGTTCGTCACCGCCATCAACTACACCGGTCTGTTCCTGACCTGCAAGTATTCTGCCATTATTATGGAAGCACAGCACGCTGCAGATCCCGATGCTACTTTTGACATCGTTACCATCTCCTCCAAGTCCGGCCTGGAGGGCTCCAACAAGAACTTTGCCTACGCAGGCTCCAAGTTCGGCGGCATCGGTCTGGTGCAGAGCTGGGCAAAGGAACTGTGCGCCTACAACATCAAGGTCAACGCCGTCTGCCCCGGCAACTATCTGGACGGTCCTCTGTGGAGCGACCCCGAAAGAGGTCTGTTTGTGCAGTATCTGGCAGCAGGCAAGGTTCCCGGTGCAAAGACCGTTGCCGATGTTCGCCGCTACTACGAGTCCCTGGTTCCCATGAACCGCGGCTGCCTGCCCATTGATGTTGCCCGTGCTGTTATGTACTGCTGCGAGCAGAAGTATGAAACCGGTCAGGCCATCCCCGTAACCGGCGGCCAGATCATGCTCAGCTGAGGTAACCCCTATGATCGATATTTCTATTCTCAACAAGCTGAATGCTCCGACAAAGGCAGAGCGTCTGGCAAACCTTGCCGAGGTGCTGAAGACCACCACCTTCCCCCCTGCCGTTGCGGAGTACATCAATAATCACATCCACACCACCTACTCCTTCTCCCCCTATTCCCCCACCGCTGCGGTTTATGCCGCCCGTATGGAGGGTCTGTGCACCGCCGGTATCATCGACCACGATTCCATTTCCGGCGCTGAGGAGTTCCTGGAAGCCGCCAAGATGATCAATATGCCCGTCACCATCGGTATGGAATGCCGGGTCTCTATGGACGGTACCCGTCTTCAGGGCCGCCGCACCAACAACCCCGACCAGGTTGGCGTCAGCTATATGACCATCCAGGCTGTTCCCCACGATAACATCGCAACCCTGACCGAGTTCTTCCGGCCCTATCAGGCAGCCCGCCACCACCGCAACCGCCAGATGATCACCAAGATCAATGCGCTGCTGCCCGGCATCGAGCTGGATTACGACCGGGATGTGCTGCCCCTTTCCGAGGCTGCTGAAAACGGCGGTGTCACCGAGCGTCACCTGATGTATGCGCTGGCCAAAAAATTGGTTGCGCAGGTAGGCAAGGGCGAAGCAATGGTGAAAAAGCTGGCCGATATGGGTCTGACCCTCTCCGCCAAGCAGGAAGCCCAGATGCTGGATACCGCATATCCCTTCTACGAGTACGACCTACTGGGCATCCTGAAGGGCGCATTTGTTCCCCAGATCTTCATCGACGCCACCGACGAGTGCCCGAAGCTTCCCGATATGGTCAAGCTGTGCGCGGATGTGGATGCATATCTGTGCTACGCCTACCTGGGCGATGTTGGCGACAGCGTCACCGGCGACAAGAAGGCACAGAAGTTTGAAGACGACTATCTGGACGATGTTTTCGAATGTCTGAAGGAAGAAGGCGTCAAGGCCGTCACCTATATGCCCACCCGTAACACCCAGGCACAGCTGGAGCGGCTGCGGGGTCTGTGCGATCAGTACGGTATGTTCCAGATCTCCGGCGAGGATATCAATTCTCCCCGTCAGAGTTTTGTCATCAAGGCAATGGAAAATCCCATGTTCAAGAATCTGATCGACGCAACCTGGAAGCTCATTGAACACGAAAACAAATAACAGGAGGAATGTTAGTTATGAATACAAAAGCAGTAAGAATCCACGGCAAAAATGACCTGCGTCTGGAAGAGATCACCCTGCCCGAGGTTGGTCCCGATGATGTTCAGGTTCGTGTTATCTGTGACTCCGCTTGTATGTCCACCTACAAAGCAGCTCTGGAGGGCGAGGATCACAAGCGCGTTCCTGACAATGTAGCCGAAAATCCCACCATCGTGGGTCACGAGTTCTGCGGTGACATCGTTGCTGTAGGCGCAAACTGGGCACACAAGTATAAGGTTGGCGACAAGTTCTCCATCCAGCCCGCCCACTTCCACAAGGGCAGCCAGCTGGCTCCCGGCTATTCCTACAACTACTGCGGCGGCAATACCCAGTACGCCAATATTCCCATCGAAACGCTGCTGGAAAACTGCCTGCTGCCCTACGACTCCGATACCTACTACTACGGCTCTCTGGCTGAGCCGCTGAGCTGCGTTATCGGCACTTTCCACGCTATGTACCACACCAAAGCCGGCTCCTATGTCCACGAGATGGGCATTAAGGAAGGCGGCAAGATGGCATTGCTTGCCTCCGTCGGCCCCATGGGTCTGGCTGCTATCGACTACGCCATCCACTGCGATCGCCGTCCCAGCCTGCTGGTGGTCACCGATATTGACGAGGCTCGCCTGGAGCGCGCTGCTTCCATCTACACCGTGGAAGAGGCTGCCAAGAACGGCATCGAGCTGCACTATGTCAACACCCGTATGGAGAACGCAACCGAGTACCTGCGCAGCCTCACCGGCGGCACCGGCTACGACGATGTTGTCTGCTTCGCTCCCGTCAAGCCCGTTATCGAACAGGCTGACGACATTCTGGGCTTCGACGGCTGTCTGAACTTCTTTGCCGGCCCCACCGACTCCAAGTTCAAGGCTCCCTTCAACTGGTACAATGTCCACTACCTGTACACCCATGTTGTCGGCACCTCTGGCGGTAATACCCACGATATGCAGGAAGCCATCGCAATGATGAACAAGGGCCTGCTGAACCCCTCTGCTCTGGTCACCCACATCGGCGGCCTGAACGCAGTTGTGGACACCGTGCTGAACCTGCCCAGCATCCCCGGCGGCAAGAAGCTGATCTATAACCATCTGGATCTGCCTCTGACTGCCATCTCCGAGTTCGAGGAAAAGGGTAAGACTGATCCTCTGTTCGCTGAGCTGGACCGTCTGTGCAAGGCCAACAACAATCTGTGGAACCCCGAAGCAGAAAAGTACCTGCTGGCTAACGCCAAGAAGATCTAAGTCATTTATGAGCCGGTGTTTCCACCGGCTCATACTGTTTTTAAGGAGAAATTGTATGGACCTGAATTCCGCTGTGATCGGCATTGAGCTGGGCTCCACCCGGATCAAGGCCGTTTTGATCGACGAAAACCATCAAGTTCTGGCATCCGGCGCCTATTCCTGGCAGAACAGTCTGGAAAACGGCGTTTGGGTCTATCCTCTGGAAGCCGCCGTGGCCGGCGTGCGTGCCTGCTATGGCCAGCTGCGGGAGCAATTTGAAGCCAAATACGGCCAGAAGCTGCGCCGGGTCGCCGCCATTGGCATTTCCGGTATGATGCACGGCTATCTGGTGCTGGATAAGGACGGCAATCAGCTTGCCCCCTTCCGTACCTGGCGCAACACCATTACCGCCCAGGCCGCCCAGGAGCTGACAGAGCTTTTCAAGTTCAATATCCCCCAGCGCTGGAGCATTGCCCATCTGTACCAGGCGATCCTGGGCAACGAGGAGCATCTGCCCCGCATCCACAAGCTGACCACTTTGAGCGGCTATATCCACAATCTGCTCACCGGTCTGTGGGTGACCGGCGTAGGCGAAGCCTCCGGAATGTTCCCCTATGACGAAAACACCAAAGGCTTTGACCCCGGCCGTGTGGCGCAGTTTAATGAATTGATCAAAGAGAAGAATCTGCCCTGGACGCTGCTGGATATTATGCCGCAGATCATTCAGTGCGATGCCCAGGCCGGCTGCCTGACTGCCGCCGGTGCGGCGCTTCTGGACGAGACCGGTGCCTTGGAAGCCGGTATCCCGATGTGTCCGCCTGAAGGAGATGCAGGCACCGGTATGGTTGCCACAAACGCCGTTGCACCTCGCACGGGAAGTGTCAGCGCCGGTACCTCCTCCTTCGCCCTGCTGGTGCTGGACAAGCCGATGAAGGGCTACTACACCGAAATCGATGTGGCCTGCACCCCTGCCGGAAAGACCGTGGCAATGGCCCATACCAACACCTGCACCTCGGAGATCGACGCCTGGGTGAATCTCATCGCGGATGCAGCCCGTACCATGGGCTGGCCGGTGGATATGAACACCTTGTACCCCACCCTGTTCCATAAGGCGCTGGAGGGCGCGCCCGATTGCGACGGCATCATTTCCTTTAACTATTTTGCCGGTGAACCGATGTCCGGCACAGAAACCGGCCGTCCTATGGTAGTACGGCTGCCGGAAAGCAAGCTGACCATCGCAAACTTTATGCGCTCCCAGCTCTATGGCGCCATCGCCACATTGAAGCTGGGTATGGATATGCTGGCCGAAAAGGAGCAGGTGGAAACCGACCGGCTGATGGGTCATGGCGGTTTCTTCAAGACCCCGGGCGTGGGTCAGCAGATTTTGGCGGATGCCTTGAATGTGCCCATCACTACGATGGAAACCGCCGGCGAAGGCGGCCCCTGGGGTATGGCGCTGCTGGCGGCCTATATGCGCCGGCACGAAAATGGCGAGAAACTGGAAGACTACCTGCAGAACAAGGTATTCTCCAATGCCAAGGGCAGCTGCCTGAATCCCGATCCTGCAGGCGTTGCCGGCTTTGAGAGCTATATGCGCCGCTATAAGGCAGCGCTGAACGCGCAAAATGCCGCCGCGGAAATGAATTGACAAATTCCGCCCCAGGGCTTACAATATTGCTATTCTACATTTGAGGTGATCCCCATGGACAAGAAACTGCATCTTGAGACCCTTTGCATCCAGGCAGGCTACAGCCCCAAAAACGGCGAGCCCCGCCAGATCCCCATTTACCAGAGCACCACATTCAAATATGCCACCTCTGAGGATATGGGAAAGCTCTTTGACCTGGAGGCAAGCGGTTATTTCTACTCCCGTCTGGCAAACCCCACCTGTGACGCCGTAGCGGCCAGAATTGCCGCTCTGGAGGGCGGTACCGCCGCTATGCTCACCGGCTCCGGTCAGGCTGCCACCTTCTTTACCCTGTTTAACATCGCCTCCTGCGGCGATCACATCGTTTCCAGCTCTGCCATCTACGGCGGCAGCTACAATCTGCTGGCTGTCACGATGAAGCGGATGGGCATTGAGACCACTTTTGTGGATCCCGACTGCTCCGAAGAGGAGCTGAATGCTGCCTTCAGACCCAACACCAAGGCTGTTTTCGGTGAGACCATTGCCAACCCTGCCCTGACGGTGCTGGATATTGAGAAATTTGCCAAAGCTGCCCACGCCCACGGCGTACCCCTGATCGTGGACAACACCTTCGCCACGCCCATCAACTGCCGTCCCTTTGAGTGGGGTGCTGATATCGTCACCCACTCCACCACCAAGTATATGGACGGTCACGGCAGTGCGGTTGGCGGCTGCATCGTAGATAGCGGCAAATTCGACTGGACCAAATATCCCGACAAATTCCCCGGCCTGTGCACTCCCGATGACAGCTATCACGGCGTTACCTACACAGAGCGTTTCGGTCTGGAGGGCGCATTCATCACCAAATGTACCGCGCAGCTGATGCGTGACCTGGGCTCTGTCCAGTCTCCCCAGAGCGCTTACTATCTGAATCTGGGTCTGGAAAGCCTGCCTTTGAGAATGCGTCAGCATTGCGCCAACGGTCAGGCCATTGCAGAGTATCTGCAGAGCAACGAGAAGGTTGCCTGGGTCAAGTACTGCGGCCTTAAGGGTGATAAGCACTATGCATTGGCGCAGAAATATCTGCCCAACGGCTCCTGCGGCGTCGTTTCCTTCGGCCTGAAGGGCGGAAGAAAGGCTGCGGAGACCTTTATGAAGCATCTGCAGCTGGGCTCTATTGAGACCCATGTTGCGGATTCCCGTACCTGCTGCCTGCATCCTGCCTCTGCCACCCACCGGCAGATGACCGATGCGGAGCTGGATGCTGCCGGTGTCGGCGCCGATCTGATCCGCTTTAGCTGCGGTCTGGAAAATGCAGAAGACCTGATCGCCGATCTGGAGCAGGCCATCGCAAAGGTATAAATTAAAAGGCTCCCCTTGTCAGGGGAGCTGTCAAAAATCTTTGATTTTTGACTGAGGGGTAGTATTCTCTCCCCCAGTCTTTTTGCTTCGCAAAAATCCAGCCCCCTCGTCAGAGGGGGCCTTTTTGATATTGCCGCATACACTGATCTATGCTATAATGCAAGCAAGGAAATTTTGGAGGAACAACTATGGAATATAACATTCTGGGCAAAACCGGCCTGAGGATCTCCCGTATGGGCTTTGGCGGCATTCCTATCCAGAAGATCGACCCGGAGGGCACGAAAAAGCTGATGCACGCCCTTTTGGATGCCGGCATCAACTACATCGACACCGCCCGCGGCTACACCGTCAGCGAGGAATATCTGGGCTTCGGTCTGGAGGGCATCCGGCAGCATTTTGTGCTGGCCACCAAGAGTATGTCCCGGGATCGGGATGCTATGGCACGGGATATCGACACCAGTCTGAAAAATCTGCGCACCGACTATATTGACCTGTATCAGATCCACAATCCGGGTCTTGCTGATCTGGAAAAGGTCTGCGCCCCCGGCGGCGCGCTGGAAGCGCTGCAAGCAGCAAAAAACGCAGGCAAGATCGGACATCTGGGTGTCACAGCCCACACGCTGGAGGTCTTTGAAGCGGCGCTGGCGCTAAGCTGGGTAGAGACCGTTATGTTTCCCTACAACATTGTAGAGAACCAGGGCGCGGAGCTGATCCGCCGCTGCAAGGAAAAGAATGTGGGCTTTATTTGTATGAAGCCTTTGGCCGGCGGTGCCATCGACGATGCCGCTTTGGCGCTGCGCTTCGTGATGCAAAATTCTGACATTGGCGTGGTGATCCCGGGAATGGCAGAGGCAGCAGAGCTGCAGCAAAACATTGCCGCAGTTGGCGACACCGCGCCCCTGACCGCAGAGGAGCTGGAGAAGATCCAGACGATCCGCGATACCCTGGGCACCCAGTTCTGCCGCCGGTGCAATTACTGCGCCCCCTGCACTGTGAGAATCCCCATCAGCGGTGTGTTTTTGATGGAAGGGTATCTGTCCCGTTACGGTCTGGAGGATTGGGCGCGCGCCCGCTATGCAGGCTTCGCCAAAACCGCTTCCGATTGCATTGGCTGCGGCGTTTGCGAGAGCCGCTGTCCCTATGCCCTTCCCATCCGGGAAATGCTGAAACGGGCCGCGAAAGCTTTTGGAAAGTGAAATGTAGGGGACGGGTGTCCCGTCCCCCTTGCCTCCCTCTGATGAGGGAGGTGGCTGCCCGAAGGGCAGACGAAGGGAGTTAACTCCCCCAGTCGCAGTTTGCACTGCGACAGCCCCCTCAAAGAGGGGGCCAAGAATGCATAAAAACCCCGGAATGCTGTGCATTCCGGGGATTCTTATTTTACAGAATTTCCTTACCGCCGAGGAACACGCGCTTTCCGGTGTAGTCACCGCGGCAGATGATGAAGTCTGCCTGCTTGCCGGTGGCAATAGAGCCAACGCAGTCGGTAGCATTCAGAGCAGCCGCCGGATTGGCGGTTGCAGCGCGAACCGCATCCTCCTCAGGAATGCCGAACAAAATGGCATTGCGCATACCGTCGAACAGATTGGTGGCCGCACCGGCGATGGTGCCGTCAGCCAGACGGGCAACGCCGCCCTTTAAGTAGGCCATCTGTCCGCCCAGCTCCAGCTCGCCCTCGGGCATACCGCAGCAGCGCAGCGCATCGGAAATGATCACCATCCGGGCCCCGCCGAAGATCTGGAACGCCAGCCGAACGGCAGCAGGATGAATGTGCAGGCCGTCGCAGATCAGCTCTGCACGGACATGGGGATTCTCCGCAGCCGCAGGGATCACGCCGGGATTTCTGTGGTGGATGCCGGGCATACCGTTATACATATGGGTCAAATGGGTTGCACCCAGGCCAAAGGCGGTCTTGGCGTGGTCGTAGTCAGAATCGGTATGGGCAACGGAAACCGTGCACAGCTTGCTTGCCTGCTCTACAAACGCAGCAGCGCCGGGAAGCTCGGGAGCCACATCCGCAATGCGGATCAGGCCGCCGCAGCCGTCATACAGCTTCTTGAAGCCCTCGAAATCCGGAGTCTTTAGATATGCGCCGTTCTGCGCGCCCTTCTTCTTCTCGGAAAAATAGGGGCCTTCCATATGGATACCCAGCACCCGGGCGCAGCCCTCGGGAGCTTCCGCCACAAATTTGGCAGCGGTGGCATAAGCCTTTGCCAGGGTCTCATAGGGCAGGGTCATGGAGGTGGGTGCAAAGGAGGTAACGCCAAAGGAAGCCAGCTTTGCAGCCATCTTCTTCAGTCCCTCGTAATCGCCGTCGGAGAAATCCGCGCCGGCAGCGCCGTGGATATGGGCGTCCACCAGACCGGGAATGACGGTAGCGCCATTCAGGTCAATGGCATCTTCGGGAACTTCCTGGGGCAGGACTTCCCCAAATACGCCGTCCTTTACCTCGAATGCGCCGATATGGAAATGAAAATCGGAGCAGAAAATTCTCGCATTCTTAAAAAACATAGCTTTTCACTCCTCTTAGCCGATATCCGGCAGGCTGGCAGCAGCCACAGACTGGCCAACACGACGGGTATTCTCATCGGGCAGCATAACGGTGATTCTTTCAGCCAGTGCGGGGAACTCGTCGGCCAGCACCTTCTGGCAGGTAGCCAGGATCATATCGCCGCCCTTGCCGGACATCACGCGACCAAGCACCATCATCCGCTTCAGATCGTAGAACTTGGCGTACTGCTGAACAGCGTAAGCCAGATACACGCCGATGTCATAGAACACAGCCTGGGCTCTGGGGTCATCCTTCTCCATCAGCGCCTGGACAACCTTCAGCTTCTGGGCAGGGGTCAGGCTGGGGTCGATCTCGATGCCGGCTCTGGGTGCCAGCTTGATGACCGCATCCTGGGAGAAATACTTGCAACCAACACCCAGGTCGGTGGACCACTCGTCCACCAGCGCATTCTCATTCAGGTCAACGGGAGCAAATGCCAGCTCGCTGATCCAGCCCAGGACATTTTTGTCCTTGTCCACATAGCCAACAGCCTCACTGGTGCCCATTGCCAGACCCATAATGCAGCCGCAGTCCATACCCATAGCGCCGGCCAGGGCGGAAACATCGCCGTCGTTGGCAACTACGATGGGCACATCACCGATCTCAGCCGCAGCCCGGTCAAACACGGTCTTGACCTCGTCCCAGCGCTCTCTGGGAACGCAGTAGAAAATGCTGGAGATCATAGGCGCATTGCCGATAAACACGCCGGCAGAGGAAACGCCGATGCCGTCCACCCGGGGCATCTTGGATGCGGCGGTACGGAAGGAATCCAGAATGCCCTGATACTGATAGTTGGGATCGGGATTGACCTTGGGCAGCCAGACGACTTCCTCGGAGTAAACGACCTCGCCGTCGATCACAGCGGAGACCTTGCGGTCAGATCCGCCGGCATCAAAGCCGATGCGGCAGCCGTTGACATGGCCGCCGATGGGACGGGGTGCCTCATTGGCAGCGGGGCACTCAGAAAGAGGCAGATCCAGGATCTGCAGAGGCTGCTCGTACAGCTTCTGGAAGAAATCATAGTCAAAAGCCCGCTCGCCCTCGGGAGTGTATGCCTTCTGCAGCTTCTTTGCAATGTCGCTGCAGCCGCAGATATACACGCGGAAGCCGCCGATGGACCACAGCAGGAACTTCATATAACGCTCAACAAAGCGATAGTCCGCATCTGCCATTTCCGCAGTGCCGTGGATCTTCGCGTTGCGTACGGAGATAAAGCCCTCGTTGCGCTCAACAGCAATGGCTACGGGAACGGTAGCGCCGGCCTGATAAGCATCCATCCACACGCCGAAGGGGATAAACTCCGGATCCAGCTTGGGGACATGCTTGTAACTGTAATTTACGCCAAGATAGTTCATTTTGTGTTCCTCCTAATCTTTGCTGCAGCTTCTGCAACGATTGTGTTCATTTCATTCCATTTTTCCTGCATATCCATGGCCAGCGCGATCTGTGTGCGGGCGCGGATCAGGTTGTGTTCGGGATAGCTGGTTTTAAAATACAGGTCGCCGTCAATAAAGTCCTTCAGGAAGCGGTTTGCCACCTCCAGGGTCATGATCAGCGCGCCCATGGGAAGCATTTCCACTTCCTTGTCGGTCAGCGACGGGGCAGCCTCCAGGAAGCCTTCGGTATACACCCGGAACAGCTCCAGATCCAGCTGCATTTTTTCATAATCCGGCTCGTCCTCTGCCGCGGTAGCCGCACCGAAGCGGATGGCATCGCCGAAATCGTAGGCGCTCAAACCCGGCATAACCGTGTCCAAATCCAGCACGCACAGTGCCTTGCGGGTATCCTTGTCCAGCAGGACATTGTTCAGCTTGGTGTCGTTATGGGTGACCCGCAGGGGCAGCTCGCCGGATTCCCGCATCTTCTGCAAAGTGCCTGCCAGCTCTTCCTGCTTCAGGATGTAGCTGATCTCAAACTGGGCCTGGGACACCCGATCGCAGGGATCCAGCTCCACCGACGCGCGGAACTGCTTGTAGCGGTCGATGGTGTTGTGAAATTCCGGAATGGTCTCATACAGCTCCTCTGCCGGGAACCCCGATAAAAGCTGCTGGAAACGGCCGAATGCCAGCGCGCTCTGGTAAAAGTCCTCCGGACTTTCCGGCATATCCAGACAGAAGCCGCCAACATAATCGCTCATCCGCCAGAATTCGCCCTTGCGGTCTCTATGGTAATAGGTGCCCTTGTATGTAGCAATAAAGTGCTGGGCGTGCCGGGAATCTTCCACCCGCTGCCGCAGATATTCCGTTACCGCGCTGATATTCGCCATCAGCCGAATGGGGTTGCGGAACACATATTTATTGATCATCTGCAGGACATATTCCTTGCCGGTATCCGTGGTAATTTTCAGTGTCCGGTTAATATGGCCCTGAGTCAATTCCTCGCAGGAAACAGGATTGCCGTCCATTTGAAACGCATAAGCCGCTTTTTCAATTTGCAATTCGATTCCACCTTTGTCTTGTATTGGCAGGCCAAATAGCCATACCTTTTAATATTTTAGCATATTTATATAGGAATTGCAATCCATTTTATTCCACTTCAAGCATAGAAAAAAGCTGTCATTCCTCGATTTCGCTTCGCTTGGAATGACAGCTTTGTGTTTTTACTTTTCTTCCTCGGGGATAAAGTCCAGGGTAATGGTCTGGATATCCGTATGCAGCTGGGTGTACTTGACGCCGGCTGCATCCAGCATCCGCTTGGAGGCCAGATTGCCCATAGTATCCTTATACTTATCGGACAGATAATATACTTCCTTCACACCGCTTTGGATAATGGCCTTGGCGCATTCATTGCAGGGAAACAGTGCTACATAAATGCGGCTGCCCCGCAGGTCACGGCCATTGGCGTTGAGAATGGCGTTCAGCTCTGCGTGCACCACATAGGGATACTTGGTATCCTCTCCGGTGCGGTTCCAGGGAAACACATCGTCATCGCAGCCCTTGGGCATACCGTTATAGCCGGTGGAGATAATGATATTGTCCTGGGAAACGATGCAGGCGCCTACCTGGGTGTTGGGATCCTTGCTGCGCCGGGCCGCCAGCATAGCAATGCCCATAAAATACTCATCCCAGCTGATATAATCTTTACGCTTCATTTCTGTGTCCTCCCTATGTTCTTCTCAGTCAAAGAGATCCTTGATCAGATCAAAAAACTTCTTGCGCTTGGGGGTGCCCTCCAGAGAATCGTCCAGCTGCCGCAGCAGCTCCTTCTGCTCCTTGGAAAGCTTTGTGGGGGTCTCCACCACCACGGTAAACCTTTGGTCGCCCCGGCGACGGGGATTGTTCACCAGGGGGATGCCCTTGCCATTTAGGGTAAATACTGCTCCGGTCTGGGTGCCCTCAGGAATATCAAAGGGAACGCGTCCATCCAGCGTAGGTACCTGGATCTGTGCGCCCAGGGCAGCCTGGGCAAAGGAAATGGGCACCTCGCAGTATACCGTATAGTTTTCCCGGCTGAAAATGGGATGGCGCTTGATATGCACATCCGCCAGCAGATCGCCATTGGGGCCGCCGTTGACACCAACGCAGCCTTCGCCGCGGACGCGGATGCTTTGGCCGTCGTCCACACCGGCGGGAACTTTCACCTTGATCTTTTGGGTGCGGCGCACCTTTCCCTTGCCGCGGCAGGTGGAGCAGGGATTCTTCACGATCTTACCGCGACCGCTGCACTGAGGACAGGTAGAGGTCGACTGCATTGCCATACCCATAAAATTCTGAGTGGTGCGGATCTGGCCGGAGCCGCGGCACATAGAGCAGGTCTCCGTCTTGCCGTCAGCCGAGCCGCTGCCGGAGCAGGCCGCACAGTTTTCGATCCTGGGAACGGATACTTCCCGTTCGCAGCCAAAGGCCGCCTCCTCAAAGGTCAGATCCAGCCGTGCGCCTACATTTTCGCCCCGACGGGGGGCATTGGCATTGGAACGGCGGGATGCGCCACCGCCAAAGAAGGATCCGAAAATATCACCCAGATCGCCGAAATCGCCAAAACCGCCAAAGCCTCCGAAGCCGCTGCCGCCCTGCCCTGCGCCGTAGTTGGGATCGACGCCGGCAAAGCCGAACTGATCGTAACGGGAGCGCTTTTCATCGCTGGACAGCACCTCATAGGCCTCTGCTGCTTCCTTAAATTTTTCTTCTGCCTCTTTGTTGTCCGGATTCCGGTCGGGATGGTATTTCATCGCCAGCTTCCGGTAGGCTTTTTTGATATCATCGGTGCTGGCGCCCTTTTGCACGCCCAGCACTTCATAATAATCGCGTTTATTTTCTGCCATAATTTCACCTCTATACTTGCGCCGCAGGCGCTACCCTTCTCCCGAGGAGAAGGTGGCCCGGCAAAGCCGGGTCGGAAGTGGAATACGGGCGGTTAACTCATTCCTCCTGAGCCGTCCGTGCCTCCACAGCCTGAAAAACCGCATCACAAACATTCTTAAATCTGCGTGTAACATCCAAATTCGTAAATCTCAAAACCGACAGCCCTTGATCTTCAAAATAAGTTGTTCGTTTCCGGTCGTACTCCATCTTTTCAGGATCGTAATGTTGAGATCCGTCTAATTCTACAATCAATTTTGCCTGGTGGCAATAAAAATCTGCAATGTAGTTACCAATAACATACTGTCTGTGGAAACGCGGCTTAAATCGACACAAAAACTGATACCAAAGATGTGCCTCTTCTTTTGTCAGATTTTTTCGCAAGGTTTTGGCGTTTTCTGTCAGCTCTGAGTTTCGTTCCATACGGTTACCCCATATCAAGACTTCTGTGCATACGAATCATACTTCCACGCCCGCATTCCACTTCCGCCCCAGTTTGCGAACTGGGGCACCTTCTCCCCGGGAGAAGGTTTATAAAACGCCACAACAAGGGGCGGCGGATGCCGTCCCTTGATGGCTTAAATATTAGTCGACAGTTTCGTAATCAGCGTCCACAACACCGTCATCGCCGGGCTGTGCACCGGGCTGACCCTGGGGATTTGCCTGCTGATACAGCTTCTCAGACACGGCATAAAATGCCTTCTGCACTTCCTCGGTAGCAGCCTTGATGGCAGCAACATCGGTGCCCTTGTTGGCTTCCTTCAGCTTGTCAACAGCAGCCTGAATAGTTGCCTTCTCATCCTCGCTGATCTTGTCGCCCAGCTCGTTCAGCGTCTTTTCGGTCTGATAAACGGTCTGATCAGCCATATTGTGGGTATCCACTTCCTCCTTGCGTGCCTTATCCTCAGCGGCATACTGCTCAGCCTCGCGGACAGCCTTGTCGATGTCCTCCTGGCTCAGATTGGTGGATGCGGTGATGGAGATATTCTGCTCTGTGCCGGTGCCCAGGTCCTTGGCAGAAACATTTACGATGCCGTTGGAATCAATATTGAAGGTAACCTCGATCTGAGGAACACCGCGGGGTGCGGGAGCAATGCCGCTGAGCTGGAAGCGACCCAGCGTCTTATTGTAAGCAGCCATCTCGCGCTCGCCCTGCAGCACATGCACATCCACAGAGGTCTGTCCGTCAGCGGCAGTGGAGAAGATCTGGCTCTTGCGGGCAGGAATGGTGGTGTTGCGCTCGATCAGACGGGTGAACACGCCGCCCATGGTCTCAATGCCCAGGGACAGGGGGGTAACATCCAGCAGCAGGATGTCCTTGACATCGCCGGTCAGAACGCCGCCCTGGATGGCAGCGCCAACAGCAACACACTCGTCGGGATTGATGCCCTTGAAGCCTTCCTTGCCGGTGATATTCTTAACCGCCTCCTGCACAGCAGGAATACGGGTAGAGCCGCCAACCAGCAGCACCTTATCCAGGTCGCTGGGCTTCAGGCCTGCGTCAGCCAGAGACTGATTGACGGGCTTCAGGGTGCGCTCCACCAGATCGGCGGTCAGCTCGTTGAACTTGGCACGGGTCAGGGTCACATCCAGGTGCTTGGGGCCGGTAGCATCGGCGGTGATATAGGGCAGGTTAACTGCGGTGGTGGTCATACCGGACAGCTCGATCTTCGCCTTCTCAGCAGCTTCCTTCAGACGCTGCATAGCAACGCGATCCTTGGAAAGGTCGATGCCCTCTGCCTTCTTGAACTCGGTAACCAGATAGTCCATAACTCTCTGGTCGAAATCATCGCCGCCCAGATGGGTGTCGCCGGAGGTAGCCTTAACCTCCACAACGCCGTCACCGATCTCCAGAATGGAAACATCGAAGGTGCCGCCGCCCAGGTCGTAGACCATGATCTTCTGCTCATTTTCCTTGTCCAGGCCGTAAGCCAGAGCCGCTGCGGTGGGCTCGTTGATGATGCGCTTGACATCCAGGCCCGCGATCTTACCGGCATCCTTGGTAGCCTGACGCTGTGCGTCGGAGAAGTAAGCAGGAACGGTAATGACAGCCTCGGTGACCGGCTGACCCAGATAAGCCTCAGCATCTGCCTTCAGCTTGGCAAGCGTCATAGCGCTGATCTCCTGGGGGGTGTAGTTCTTACCGTCGATAGTGACCTTGTAATTTTCGCCCATATGGCGCTTGATGGAAGCCACGGTGCGATCGGCATTGGTGACAGCCTGGCGCTTGGCGACCTGGCCTACCATTCTTTCACCGGTCTTGGAGAATGCAACAACGGACGGCGTAGTACGGCCACCCTCAGCATTTGCGATAACGACGGGTTCGCCGCCTTCCAGAACAGCCACGCAGGAATTGGTGGTGCCCA
>JAFQRK010000020.1 GCA_017410075.1 Oscillospiraceae bacterium
ACATTCTCACCTTTGACTCTGCGCTATAAATACTGTTGACAAAGCTTCCAAACTGCGGGTATAATATTTGGTAAAGTATCCCTATCAGGAGGCAAATTATGAGCAAGAAACCTTACTATATTTCTACCGCCATTGCCTACACCTCTGCAAAGCCCCACATCGGCAACACCTATGAGATCGTGCTGGCAGACGCTATCGCACGGCACAAGCGCCAGCAGGGCTACGATGTGTATTTCCAGACCGGCACCGATGAGCACGGCCTGAAGATCCAGCAGAAGGCCGAGGCCGCCGGCATCAGTCCCCAGGAATATGTGGACAATGTGGCCGGTCAGATCAAGGGCATCTGGGATCTGATGAACACCACCTACGACCGCTTCGTGCGCACCACCGACCCGGAGCATAAGTCCAAGGTGCAAAAGATCTTCCGCAAGATGTACGAAAAGGGCGACATCTATAAGGGCAAATATTCCGGCAAGTACTGCACCCCCTGCGAATCCTTCTGGACGGAAAGCCAGCTGGTGGACGGCAAGTGCCCCGACTGCGGCAGAGAGTGCGTGGATGCTGAAGAAGAAGCCTATTTCTTCAAGATGAGCAAGTATGCCGACCGGCTGATGCAGCACATTGAGACCCATCCCGATTTCATCCAGCCGGAAAGCCGGAAGAACGAGATGATCAACAATTTCCTGAAGCCCGGCCTGCAGGATCTGTGTGTCAGCCGCTCCAGCTTCACCTGGGGCGTGCCGCTGGATTTCGCTCCCGGCCATGTCAGCTATGTTTGGCTGGATGCCCTGAGCAACTATATCACCTTCTGCGGCTATGATCCCGACGGCAATCACGATGAACATTATCAGAAGTTCTGGCCTGCGGATCTGCATCTGATCGGCAAGGACATCGTCCGTTTCCACACCATTTACTGGCCCATTTTCCTGATGAGTATGGGCGAGGAGCTGCCCAAGCAGGTCTTCGGTCATCCCTGGCTGCTGGTCAAGGGCGATAAGATGTCCAAGAGTCTGGGCAATGTGATCTATGCTGACGATCTGGTGGAGCTGTTTGGCGTGGATGCGGTGCGGTATTTTGTGCTGCACGAAATTCCCTTCGCCGCCGACGGCATTATGACTTATGAGCTGATCATCGAGCGGGTGAACTCTGAGCTTGCCAATATTCTGGGCAATCTGGTCAACCGCACCGTGGCAATGAGCAACAAATATTTCGGCGGTGAGATCAAATCTGCCGAATTTACCGATGCCATCGACGAAGATCTGAAGGCCGTTGCCCTGGCAATGCCCGGCAAGGTTGCCGCCAAGATGGATGAGCTGAAGGTGGCCGACGCCATTGACGAAATTTTCGTCCTGCTGCGCCGCGCAAACAAGTATATCGACGAGACCGCACCCTGGGCGCTGGCGAAGGATGAAGCAAATCACGGCCGCCTGGGCACAGTTCTCTATAATCTGTTGGAGTCCATCCGCTTTGCTGCCATCGCGCTGGAGCCTTTCCTGCCGGATACCTCCAAGCGGATCCTGGCTCAGCTGAATGTGGAAAATGGCGGTTTGGAGAGCCTGAATGCCTTTGGCGCGCTGGGCGTAGGCGGTAAGGTGGGCGCAGGCGAGATCCTGTTTGCCCGTCTGGATCCCGTTAAGAAGATGGAGGAGATCAACGCCTTCAATGAGGCCAAAGCCAAGGCCGCGCTGCCCCCTCTGGAAATTGAGCCCTATGCAGAGGAAACCGTGGATTTCGACACCTTCTGCAAGAGCGATTTCCGGGCTGTGAAGGTCAAGAACTGCCAGCCGGTTAAGAAAAGCGACAAGCTGCTGTGCTTTACCCTGGATGACGGCACCGGCACTGACCGTCAGATCCTTTCCGGCATCGCAAAGTATTATAAGCCGGAGGAGCTGATCGGCAAGACCCTGGTGGCCATTACCAATCTGCCCCCCAGAAAGATGATGGGTCGGGACTCCTGCGGTATGCTGCTGAGCGCCGTCCACACCGAAAAGGGTGAGGAGAAGCTGAATCTGATCATGATCAGCGATTCCATCCCCGCCGGCGCCAAGCTGTGCTAAGTGATTGATAACGCCCCGGAGTGCGGTTGCGCTCCGGGGTTTTGCTCTGCACCCTTGCCTCCCTCACTGAGGGAGGTGGCAAAAATCTCTGATTTTTGACGGAGGGAGTTTAACTGCCCCAGTCTTTTTGCTACGCAAAAATCCAGCCCCCTCATAGAGGGGGCCGAGGCTGCGGTAAAAGGCTTATCGTAGAGGCGGATTTTCAATCCGCCCTATCCCTTCTCCCGGGGAGACACCCCAGGGTGGCCTCTCTTGCCCCTTTGGGGCAATTCACCTTCAGGTGCTGAGCGAAGCGAAGCGGATGTGGAATGCGGGCGGTAATCTTAAAGTCAGCAACATCCATAGGCTTCCGGTGTGCTGAAGATCGTGCCGTTCCACACCCGCCCCAGTTTGCGAACTGGGGCACCCTCTCCCCAGGAGAGGGTATTGGGGCGACAGATCGCCGCCCCTACATATATTTGTAAACTTTTTGCTAAATTCTTGCGTTTTAATGATCGCGGTGGTAAAATTAACCTTAGTTTTTTACTTTCCTGTAAGGAGGAATGTTTCCCATATGATCAAAAAACTTGCCCAATCCATTCGGGAATATAAATGGGCCGCCATCCTCAGCCCCATCTGTATGATCGGCGAAGTGAGCATGGAGGTGCTGATCCCGCTGGTGATGGCCAATCTCTACGATTATGGCATCAAGCTGCAGGATATGAATGTGGTGCTGACCCGGTCGGCATTGCTGATCCTGCTTGCGCTGGCATCCCTGGCCTTCGGCGTGGCATCTGCCAATTTTGCCTCCAAGGCCGCCACCGGCTTCGCCAAGAATCTGCGCCACGATATGTACCATCATGTGCAGAATTTCAGCTTTTCCAATATCGACAAGTTCTCCACCTCCTCCATCGTCACCCGGCTGACCTCTGATGTGGCCAATCTGCAGATGACTTTCCAGATGATGATCCGGATGGCTGTCCGTAGCCCTATGATGATAATTCTCGCCCTAGTTTCCGCTATGGGCATCAGCGTGAAGCTGAGCCTTGTATACTGCGTGGCGCTGCCTATTCTGATTTTTGCTTTGATCATGCTTGTGCCGCCGGTTTTCCGGATCTTCGACCGGGTTTTTAAAACCTATGACAAGCTCAACAATGTGGTGCAGGAGAATGTTCACGGCATCCGCGTGGTAAAAGCTTTCGTTCGCGAAGAAAAGGAAACCGAGAAATTTACCGACACCTCCAACGGCATTTACCGTCTTTTCTGCAAAGCGGAGCGGATCATGGCCCTGAACGGTCCCATTATGCAGTTTTGCGTCTACGGCAGTATGATCGCTATTTCCTGGATAGGCGCCCATATGGTCATCGCATCCGGCAATAACCCCGCCAACGGTCTGACTGCCGGACAGCTTTCTTCGTTCTTTACTTACACCACCCAGATCTTGTCCTCGCTGATGATGGTTTCTATGGTGTTCGTAATGCTGACTCTTTCCCGGGCTCCGATGAAGCGGTGCTATGAGCTGCTCAGCGAAGTTCCCAACCTGACCTCTCCCGAAACCGATGCGGTCACAGAAGTGCCCGACGGCTCTATTGACTTTGAAAATGTCAGCTTCCGCTACAGCGACAAGGCCAAGCACCGGGCGCTGAAAGAGGTGAGCCTGCACATTCCCGCCGGCGCGACGGTGGGCATTTTGGGCAGCACCGGCTCCAGCAAGACCACTTTGGTGCAGCTAATTCCCCGGCTTTACGATGTGACCGAGGGCACACTGAAGGTTGGCGGAATTGATGTAAAAAAATACGATTTGGACACCCTTCGGGACAATGTAGCGATGGTTTTGCAGAAAAATGTGCTGTTTTCCGGCTCGATCAAGGAAAATCTGCGTTGGGGCAACGAATATGCCACCGACGAGGAGCTGGTTAGGGCCTGCAAGCTTGCCTGCGCCCACGATTTTATCACTTCCTTCCCAGATGGGTATGACACCCATATTGAGCAGGGCGGCACCAACATTTCCGGCGGCCAGAAGCAGCGGCTTTGCATTGCCCGCGCGCTGCTGAAAAAGCCGAAAATTCTGATTCTGGACGATTCCACCTCCGCAGTGGACACCCGGACGGACGCCCAGATCCGTCAGGCCTTCCGGGAGGAGATCCCGGGCACCACCAAGCTGATCATTGCCCAGCGTGTTTCCTCTGTGCAGGATGCGGATATGATCATCATTATGGATAACGGTATGATCAGCGCCGTGGGTACCCACGATGAATTGCTCCGCTCCTCCTCCATTTATCAGGAAGTTTACCATTCCCAGCAGAAAGGAGGCGAGGAATAATGCCTCCTGTTCGTATGCGCGGCGACGGCCGCAAGGCAAAAGACCCCAAAAAGACCCTGCTGCGGCTGCTGAGCTATATGAAAAAATACGCACTTTCCCTGATCGCGGTTACGGTGTGTATCATCATCACGGCTGTTGCCCAGACCAAGGGCAGTGAAAACATCGGCAATCTGGTGGATGAATTCATTCTGCCGATGGTGGCATCGGGATCGACAGATTTCGCACCGCTGCTGAAATATTTGATTCAGCTGGCGCTGATTTTTGGCGCTGGTATTATCGCCTCGTTCCTGCAGCAGTTTTTGATGGTCACGGTGGGGCAGGGTACGCAGAAAGTCATCCGCGACGAGATGTTCACCAAGATGCAGCGGCTGCCTCTGCGGTATTTTGACTCCAACACCGCCGGCAACATAATGTCGCGCTACACCAGCGACATCGACACCCTGCGGCAGATGATCTCCCAGTCCATCCCCCAATGTTTTTCCTCTATCGTAACCCTGATCGTCCTGCTGATCGCAATGATCCGCTCTTCCTGGATCTTGACCTGTGTGATGTTCTTTACCGTTTCCGGCATTTTCTTCGTGACAGTAAAGATCGTAGGCAAATCCGGAAAATTCTTCATCGGTCAGCAGCAGGCTCTGGGTAAGCTGAACGGCTTCGTGGAGGAAATGATCCACGGCCAGAAGGTGGTAAAGGTCTTCACCCACGAAGAAAAATGCAAGGAAGATTTCGACAAGCTCAACGAAGAGCTTTGCCGCAATGCCTATACCGCCGGCCGGCTGACCAATATGATGGGCCCGGTGAACAATAACTTAGGCTATATCCAGTACGCAATTTTGGCGGTGGTGGGCGGCACGATCGCTGTGGCTTCCGGCGGAGAGCTGCTTTCATTAGGCAATTTGATGACCTTTATGCTGCTGTCCCGGTCCTTCAATATGCCTATCTCCCAGGTCAGCAACCAGTTCAATGCCATTATTATGGCTCTGGCAGGCGCAGAGCGGATCTTTGAAATGATGGACGAAGATCCGGAAGTGGACAATGGCTATGTTACCCTGGTCAACGCTAACATCGACGAAAACGGCAACATTACCGAGAGCGAAAAGCGCACCGGAAAATGGGCCTGGAAGCATCCCCATCAGGCCGACGGCACGGTGACCTATACCGAGCTGAAGGGCGACATCACGATGTACAATGTGGACTTCAGCTATGTGCCGGAAAAGACGGTGCTCCACGACATTTCCCTGTACGCAACGCCGGGTCAGAAGATCGCCTTTGTTGGCGCAACCGGTGCAGGCAAAACCACCATTACCAATCTGATCAACCGCTTCTACGACATTGCCGACGGCAAGATCCGCTACGACGGCATCAATATCAACAAGATCAAAAAGGCGGATCTGCGGCGCTCTCTGGGCATCGTTTTGCAGGATACCAATCTGTTCACCGGCACGGTGATGGACAATATCCGCTACGGCAACCTAAGCGCCACCGACGAGGAATGC
>JAFQRK010000021.1 GCA_017410075.1 Oscillospiraceae bacterium
GCAGATAGAACGGCGTGCCCACCTTCAGACCCTTGGCCTGCAGCGCTTCGGTGATGACCGGCAGGATCTTGCCCATATTGGCTTCCACAGCCGTAGAGCTAAGGCCGTCGGAAATATAGATCTGCACATCCGGATTGGGGATGCATTTCTCTTTCAGGATTCTCACCGCTTCGGGGCTCAGTTTCCGGCCCAGATCCGGCCGGGTGATGTACATATCCTTGTCTTCGCAAAGGGTCTGGACGGTAAAGAGTCCCGCATCCTCCAGGATCTTGGGGTCAACATCCTTCATAACCGCATCTCTGGCCTGGGCGTGATCGGCACGCAGCGCCAGCAGGGTTTGCGTTTTCAGTCTTGGACCGGCGCGGCCAACACCGATACGGGCGGTGGTGCGTTTGATCATCCGTTCCAATGCTTCCGCATCTTCCGGCTTGTCCAGCAGAGGGGTTGCCTTGCACTGCGGTGCTGTAATGTCTTCACAGGGGCATTGCTTTGCGGAGGAAAGGTCGATCTGACCGGAAGCCATCAGCTGTTTTACAACTTCTTCAACGATGGCAGCGATTAATTCCTGATTCATAGCGCTCCCCTCCTCACTTTACAAAAATCGTGGGGTCGCCGGCACGGGCTGTCAGACGGCCGTTTTCCATGATCCCCATCTTTTCCAGCCACATTTCAAATTCCCGGATGGGACGCAGTCCCAGGATCTCCCGGATGGTGGCAGCATCGTGATAGGCGTTGGTCTGGTAGTTGAGCATCACATCGTCGCTGGTGGGAACGCCCAGGATGTAGTTGACACCGCAGCTTGCCAGCAGCAGAGACAGATTGTCAATATCATTCTGGTCAGCCAGCATATGATTGGTGTAGCAGCAGTCGCATCCCATAGGCACGCCGTGGAGCTTTGCCATAAAGTGATCCTCAAGACCTGCGCGGATGACCTGACGGCTGTCGTACAGATACTCCGGGCCAATAAAGCCAACCACCGTATTGACCATAAAGGGGTTAAATTCCCTTGCAAAGCCATAGCAGCGGGATTCCATGGTAACCTGATCCGCGCCGAAATGGGCATCGGAGGAAAGCTCACTGCCCTGGCCGGTTTCAAAGTACATCACATTGGGACCTTTCGCCGTTCCCCGCTCCTTTAAAAGCTGCTGCGCCTGGCGCACCGTTTCCGCGCTGAAGCCGAAGGCGTTGTTTCCCTTCTGGCTGCCGGCGATGGACTGGAAGATCATATCCGTAGGCGCGCCCTTTTCCACCGCTTCGATCTGGGTGGTAATATGACCTAAAACGCAGATCTGGGTAGGGATCTCAAAGCGATTTTTCACCTCGTCAAACCGCCGCAGCACTTCACCAAGGCTGGTGGCGGTATCGTTAACGGGATTCAAGCCCAACAGCGCATCGCCGCTGCCGTAGCTTAAGCCCTCAAACAGAGAAGCCGTGATGCCCTCCACATTATCCGTGGGGTGATTGGGCTGCAGCCGGGTGGACAGACAACCGCGCTTACCGATGGTCGTGTTGCAGGTAGCCGTTACCCGCACCTTGTTGGCGGCGTAGATCAGATCCAGATTGCTCATCAGCTTGCACACGCCTGCAATGACCTCACTGGTCAGACCCTTGCTCAGCCGGTGCAGATCGTCCTCCGTGCATTCATAGCTGAGGATATACTCCCGAAGCTCTGCCATTGTCCAGTTGGCGATGGAATTGTAAACCGCCGGGTCAATGGAATCCTGATTGATCCGGGTGACCTCGTCATCTTCGTAAGGAACCACCGGATTTTCCCGCAGATCCCGCACCAAAAGATTGCTCAGCACCTGCTTAGCTGCCACCCGTTCCAAGTCAGAGGTGGCTGCGATACCGGCCAAAATATCGCCGGATTTTTCCTCGTTGGCCTTTGCCAACACTTCCTTTACCGACCGGAAAGAGAAGCTTTTACCGGCTAAAACCGTTGAAAGATTCATAACTGCGCTCCTTATCCAAACAGCAGCGTTTTTACCACCACCGGGATCACCAGGCCGTTCAGCATAGGTTTTCCCAGGTCTACATAGTCGCCCTGCTCTACTTTGATTCCGTCGATGCAGGCAACCTTCCGCCGCCCGCTCAGTTCTTTTTCCATCAAGATTCCCAGCGCCTTGGCAATATCCTGCTCCAGCACGATCAGCACCGGCTCATCGGCAGGCAACGCCCTGTCCGCCGCCTCACAAAGGCAATGGGCCAGGATCTTGATCTCTTTATATTCCGGATTGGCCAACCCCGGCAGAGCCAGGATCAGACGCTCCGATTCGCTTTGCTGCAAAAACCACCGGATCTTTTCCACCAGCGGCTCTTTCCTGCCGGCAACACAGCCTGCCTGCTCCTGCAGGCTCAGCTTCAGCGCCGGAATGTTCTTCATTGGGAACAGCTCCCGGGCATATGTAATGGTGCTGCCGGAAATGGTAGTGGTGTAAGTACCGGCGCCCACCACCGTTGCGCGGATGGTCTCCGCACCGGCAAAGGTGGGGATCGCTCTCATCAGATCGCCCTTGGCAATGGACCGCCCCAGCAAAACGCCGATATCCCCATAAGGGATGGGATCTCCCTCCGCTTTTGCAATGCAGTCTGCAACACCGCCGGAGAAGCAGATCCTGCTGATCCGCTTTCCCTGCAGCTCCAGCCAGGCGCTGCCCGGTGTTCTGATCTCCTGCAGCAGGGGCTCCTGGGGCTTTACATACAGCGCCTGAGCCAGCAGATCGGCCATTTTATCTGTGATCCTTTCAAGATCCGAAAGCGTTGTCTTCTGCCCCACCGTCAGGCGGATGCCCAGATACTGCGCGATCTTTCCAGCTGCGGGGCTGACGGATTCCACCGTCAGATCCTTCTTCAGCCGGATCAGCCGGCCGCCAATGTCCAGGCAGCCCTTGCTGACCACCTCGCCGTTGTCGAAAAATACGATATTGGTCGTGCCGCCGCCGATATCCAAATTGGCTGCAGCGCAGCTTTCGTCTATGGTATACTGGAACACGCCGCTGCCCTTGCCGGCAATGATGGATTCCAGATCCGGGCCGGCGGTGGATACCACAAATTCTCCGGCAAAACCGCCCAGCTTGTCCAGCACTGCGGCAGCATTTTCCTTCCGGGCAGATTCACCGGTGATGATCACCGCGCCGGTGTCCACATCCTTTGGGGTGAAGCCCGCCCGGCGGAATTCCTTCGCTACGATTTCCCGAATGGCCTCGCCGTCGATCAGCACGGGGCTTTTCAGCGGTGTGATATAGACCTGACTTTTATAAATGACCTCTTTGTCAACGATGCAGATCCGGGGGACGCAGAAATAGCCCGACATATTTTCCATGGAGATCCGACTGAACACCAGCTGTGTCGTAGATGTTCCAATGTCGATTCCCACGCTTAAAATATCCGACAAATCTGCTCCCCTCCTCCCGAAAAAACGGTCTACTTCGCCCATTTTCTCATTCTAATACAGCATACCACATTTCCCGCTATTTCGCAATCTTTTTTTACCGTTATACTGCTTCTTGACGAAGCGGCGGATTCTATGTATAATCTAGCTTAGAAAAACCACGAAAGAAAGGGGGGCTGCGTTATGAAAAAGCGACATATCCGGAGCTTGCTGCTGATCGCAGTTATGCTGCTGGGAATTCTGTCCGGCGGTGTTTTTGCAACAGAGCAAGATCCCACCGAACCTTCGCAGACTGTACCGGCGGAAACCGAGCCGGAAACGCAGCCCACGCAAGCGCCTACCCAGGAGCCCACGGACGCTCCCACTGAAGAACCTACACAGGCACCGACGGAGGAGCCCACTGAGGCACCCACAGATGCTCCCACCGAGGAACCGACTCAGGCGCCTACTGACGCGCCCACGGACGCTCCCACCCAGGAGCCCACTCAGGCACCCACCGCTGCGCCGACGCAGGTGCCCAGCGAATTGCCTCCGGTGCCCGATCTGCCCGGCGAACCCACAGCACCCGAAACGGCAAGACCCACTGAGCCCAGCGCCACCACGAAGCCCACGGCAGCACCCACAAATCCCACGCAGGCCGCAACGCAGCCTCAGGCAACCGTGCAGCCTGCCACCTCTGTGGCAACGCAACCTGCAACCGCACCTGCAACGCTGCCCACAACGCCTGCAACAGCACAGCCTACAGACCCGGTAACGCCTCCGCCCATTCAGGATCAGCCGGAAGATCCCCAGGAAACAGATCCCACCGAAACCGATCCTGCGCTGACCGATCCTACGGAAACAGATCCTCCCATCGCCACAGTTCCTGCACCCACCTATCCCACGGCGCAGCCCCATACCCAACGGCCTACAGCTGCCGCCACCCAGCCCGTCCCCCAGTACCAGGCTTCCAGCTCCGGAATTTCCGGTGCAAAGGAAAGCGGTCTGACCTTCTCCGCCGTTCTCGGCGGTCTTCTGATCGGTGGCTCTGCTGTGATCTTGTACTTAAAGAAGCGCTGTTCGTAAAAAAAAGATCCCGGAACGCATCTGCGTTCCGGGATCTTTTGTTTTATTGGGTCTTTTTCCGCCGACGGATAACCGGCAGCGTTACCGCCAATCCAAGCAGCACTGCGCCGCCGATGGCATAGGGTATCCAGTTCGGCCCTTCTGCGTCTGCAGTCTTGGTTGCAGACTGATACAAGCCCTCCACATACCGGGTGGTTTCCTTGGTCAGGTACTTATACGCCGTTCCGTTAGCCAGGATCTCCTCGCTGGGATAGACGATCTCGCTTTCTGCCAGATAGTCCTCCATATAATCCCGGGCAGCGGATATGGGCGAAGCATAGCAAATATAGTCCATATTTGCGCCGGAAATTTCCGGATCTGTCAGGAAATTAATGAACTTTTCTGCAGCGTCCTTCTCCTTGCAGCAGGTGGGGATGCACATTGCATCAGTGAACAGATTGAAGCCCTGCTCCTGCGGCAGGAAGAAAGCCAGATCCTCATTTTCTTCCATCATCAGCATGCAATCGCCGGCGTAGTACGGTGCAATCCAAGCCTCTTCATTTTCCATAATGGAATAGATCTGATCCATAACATACTGCTGCACCAGAGGCTTTTGCTCTGCCAGCTTGTCTGCACAAGCCTGCAGCTCTTCCCTATCCTCGGTGTTTACGCTATAACCCAGCAGGTACTGCGCAATGCCGAAAGCATCCCGGGAATTGTCGATCATCAGGATCTTGCCTGCATAATCTTCGTTCCAAAGCAGCTCCCAGCCGGTCACATCCGCCGGATCCACATACTTGGTGTTGTAAAGGATGCCCACCGTGCCCCAGGTATAGGGAACGGAATACTCGTTATTGGGATCATAGTCCGGATTCTTAAACTGCTCGTCCACATATTGGAAGTTGGGGATGTTGTCAAAATTCAGCTTTTCCAGCATTCCCTCCTGCCGCATACGGTCGATCATATAATCCGAGGGAATGATCACATCCACCGAAATGCCGCCGTTTTTCAGCTGAGAATACAGCGTCTCGTTGGATTCGTAGTAGGACATATTTACTTTGATATTGGGATATTTTTCCTCAAATGCCTTGACGATATCCAGCGTTCCGTCGCTGCCGTCAGCCATATTCATACCCCAGTTTTTCACATTCAGGATGATCTTATCCTGCTTGTTGCCAAAGGCCAGGAAGCAGCAACCGGCCAGTACGCAGGCTGCGGCGAAGCCGGCAGCGCAGCGACGGAAGATCGCACCGCCCTTGGATACGGAGCGCATGGTTTCCCGCTTGCGGTTTGCCCGAAGCTGCAGCAGATTCATCGCCACCATCAGCACAAAAATCAGCAAAAACAGCAGCGTGAACATTGCGTAGACCTTATTCTGGATAGGCTTTTTGGTATAGGTATAGATCTCCACCGGCAGAGTGACAAAGCCGGAGCCGGTAACAAAATAGCTGATCACGAAGTCATCCAGACTCATGGTAAAGGTCATAATACCGCCGGATACGATACCCGGCAGAATTTCGTGAAGGATCACCTTGAAAAAGGCCTTTACCGGGGTGCAGCCCAGATCCATAGCGGCATCCGTCAGGCTGCCGTCCATTTGCTGGAGCTTGGGCATAACATTCAGGATCACATAGGGCAGACCGAAGGTCACATGGGCGATCAGCAGCGTCCAGAAGGTAAGGCTCTCCCGTTGACCCAGCAGCCGTGTTCCCACAAAGACGAACAGCAGGCTGAGACTGACACCGGTAACGATATCCGGGTTGGTCATGGGAATGTTGGTCAGATTCATGACCACCTTGCGCATCTTGGGCTTCAGTCTGTGAATGCCCACAGCTGCCGCCGTGCCGAAGGCTACGGAAATGGCTGTGGACAGCAACGCGATCAGCACAGAGTTGCCCAGCAGCCGCAGCAGATCCTCATCCCGGAACAGCTCCGCATACTGGCGCAAGGTGAATCCTTCAAATTTGGTGATGTCCTGGCTTGTATTGAAGGATGCTACGATCAGCACCACCATCGGGATATACAGGAAAATGAACATCAAAACGGTGAGGATGCGGTTTGCCTTTTTCATACGATAACACCGCCTTCCTCATCTGCGCCAAAGCCATTCATAATGCCGGTGCAAATAAAGACCAGCAGCATCAGCACCAGACTCAATGCCGCGCCCAGATTGGGATTATCGCCCTGCTTGAACAGCCGTTCGATCAGGTCGCCGATCAGAACGGTATCCGTTCCGCCCAGCTTCTGGGAAATATAGAAGGTGGAAACAGCCGGCACGAATACCATCGTGATGCCGGAGAAAATGCCGGGCACAGACAGCGGCAGGATCACCTTCACAAATGTCTTTGCCGGGGTGCAGCCCAGATCCTCTGCCGCCTCAATCAGCCGATGATCCAGCTTGACCAGGGTCGCATACAGCGGCAGGATCATATAGGGCAGGTAGTTATACACCATACCCAAAATCACCGCGCCGGGCGTGCGGATCAGCTGAAGCCGTCCGATGCCGATGGCTTCCAGAATATTATTGATAATGCCGGTATCCTGCAGCAGGCCGACCCAAGCCAATGTGCGAAGCAAGAAGCTCATGCACATAGGCAGCATCACCAGCATATACAGGATTTTCTGCGCTACAGGGCCCCGATGGGCGATGTAATATGCCACGGGGTAACCCAGCAGCAGACAAATCAGCGCCGACACCAGAGAATACATTGCCGACTGTCCCAGCACCGGCAGATACATCCCCAGCTCCTTCAGATTGCCCAGAGAAAACACATGGGTTTCCGGATCTGTCAGCGCGTAGTAGCCTACTACGCCCAGAGGGATCAGCGTAAACGCCAACATCCAAAGGATGTAGGGCGCGCTGAGCAGTACAGACTTATTCTTCTTCATCTTCGGCATCCTCCGTCAGCTCGTCATACTCCGCAGAGTAGGAGCTGTAATCGCCAAACATACCGGAATACTCACTCTTATGCATAATGTGGATGTCTTCCGGGTTCAAACGAATGCCGATGGTAGAGCCCTCGCCGTGGAAATCCGTGGTCTGGATCAGCCACTTGAAGCCCTTGAATTCGACGATGATGTCATAGTTCAGTCCTTTAAAGGTCACGCCGGTAACGACACCCACCAGATGTCCCTCTTCCGGGGCAACGATGTCGATATCCTCCGGCCGGATCACCACATCCACGCTTTCATTTGGGGCAAAGCCCTTGTCAACGCACTGGAAGGTACGGCCAAAGAAGCGAACCTTATAGTCAGACAGCATCACGCCGTCCAAAATATTACTCTCGCCGATAAAATCCGCCACAAAAGCGTTCTTCGGCTCATTATATATATCCTCAGGCCTGCCGATCTGCTGGATACGGCCCTTGTCCATAACCACCACGGTATCCGACATAGAAAGTGCTTCTTCCTGGTCGTGGGTAACATAGACAAAGGTAATGCCCATCGCCTGCTGAATCCGCTTCAGCTCGATCTGCATATCCTTGCGCAGGCGCAGATCCAGCGCGCCCAGCGGCTCGTCCAGAAGCAAGACCTTGGGCTCATTGACCAGAGCTCTTGCGATGGCAACACGCTGCTGCTGACCGCCGGAAAGGGAATTGATATGGCGATGGCCGTAACCCTTCAGACTGACGACCTCAAGCATTCGGTTGACCCGCTCCGTAACCTCTTCTCTGGGCAACTTTGCCACACGCAGACCGAATGCGATATTGTCAAACACATTCAGGTGCGGAAACAAGGCATAGCGCTGGAAAACCGTATTGATCTGGCGCTTATAAGGCGGCACATCATTGATGGTCTCCCCGTCAAAGGTCACCGTACCGGAAGTCGGATTCAAGAAACCTCCGATAATGCGAAGCGTTGTGGTCTTACCGCAGCCGGAGGGGCCCAGTAAGGTTAAAAATTCGTGATCGTTGATATAGAGATTAATACTGTCGAGTATACGCTCCCCGTCGAACTCCATGGTAAGATCCTGGAGCCTGATGAGTTCCTTGGACATTATCCTCCCCCGTTTCTTTAGGTTATTTTTCGTTATAAAACGACAATTATAAATATAGCGAAAATTTGCCAGATGTCAATTCATTTTATACCCGGAAGCAAGAATATTTTTTACCCACCGAAAATTTTCCATAGTTTGGTTTAGAATCCAGAAAATCGGCAATACTTAGCTTCGGAGGTGCTTATAATGAAAAGCAGAAAAAATACAGGCAAATTTGCCGGCAAGGGCTACTACATAGCCCTGATCCTGTGTGCAACCGCCATCGGGATCTCCGGCTATATGTACTACCGAAACGCAAATACCCAGGACCCCCAGACAGACAATCCTTCGCTGAATGTAGGTGTCATTGACCCCACCGATGACGGCATCGCGGCTATCGCCACCACGCCCAACGGTCAGACACCCACGCAGAACACCGAAACGCCTATCAAGACCGGCTGGCCGGTGGACGGACAGACCGTATCCGGCTACTCTATGGATGCTCTGAGCTATAACGCGACCACCCGGGATTGGCGCACCCACAACGGCATCGACATTGCCGCTGAGGCAGGCACACCGGTATACGCCGCCGCTGACGGTCAGGTGTATTCCGTCTTTGAAGACGATACCATGGGTGTGACCGTCGTGATCCACCACAGCGGTGGTTATATTACCACCTATTCCAGCCTGGACAGCCAGCTGTCCGTTGAGCCCGGTGATACTGTAACACTGGGACAGGCCATCGGTACTGTGGGTAATACCGCGCTGATCGAACACGCGCTGGGCGATCATCTGCACTTTAGTGTTTCCTGCAATGATGCCGCTATGGATCCTACCCAGTTCTTTTCTCTGGGATAATTCAGTTTCTTCCTTTTTCTTTCCTCTTTGTTGGGGCCGCTGCAGAAACAGCGGCCCATCTTTTTAAATGTAAAATCGGGCAGATCTCTTTGGATCTGCCCGATTGGTTTATTTTTTGGAAAAAGCCAGCATCTTCGCCTTTTTGAAATCAGAGGGCTTTACATAAATGTAATAGACGTAAGTTGGATTCGATACATCCGAGAACGAAAATGCCTGACGGTAGTGTGCTACTGCCGCAGAATTGAATTTTCTGCTCAAAACATTCTCGCTGCAGGTGGTTTTTACCTCGTATTTGATGCCGTTTTGCGCCAGGATATCCTTGATCCGGGCAAACTCCATGGCGTTTGTGTCCAAGAAAAGCCGTTTTCTCAGGAACAACATCGCAAACACCTCCTTACATATGATATGATAGCAGCTTTTTTATAAAATGTAAAGGCCTGCCGCATTTGCGCAGCAGGCCTTATTTTTACTCCTCTACCAGTGCGATATGCACGGTGTCCAGCTGATGCTGATCCACGGTGGTAGGCGCGCCCATCATCAGGTCCTGGGCGTTCTTGTTCATGGGGAAGGTAATGACCTCACGGATAGATTCCTCACCGGTCAGCAGCATGATCAGGCGGTCAACACCGGGGGCTGCGCCTGCGTGGGGAGGTGCGCCGTAGGTAAAGGCGTTATACATTGCCGGGAACTTTGCCTTTACATCCTCTTCGCCAAGACCGACCATCTGGAATGCCTTGACCATGATCTCGGGATCGTGGTTGCGGACAGCACCGGATGCGGACTCATAGCCATTGACCACCAGGTCGTACTGGTTGGCGTTGATGGCCAGCAGCTTCTCAATATCGCCCTCGGCATCCAGCAGCGCCTGCATACCGCCCTGGGGCATGGAGAAGGGGTTGTGGCAGAATTCCAGCTGACCGGATTCTTCGCCCATCTCGTACATGGGGAAGTCCACGATCCAGCAGATAGCATACTGCTCCTCGTCGAAATGACCGGGAACCCGTTTGCCCAGCAGGGTGCGGATCACGCCGGCAGTCTTCTGAGCGGCCAACTTCTTGCCTGCAGCCATACATACGAAAGAGCCGGGCTTCAGGTTCAGCTTGGCAGTCAGCGCATCCTTGTAATCCACC
>JAFQRK010000003.1 GCA_017410075.1 Oscillospiraceae bacterium
CAACGCATATAAGAGGGGTTTCATTCCATACGCACTGGCTGCGTTTCTGATCGGCATCGTAGGCGGCTTTTCAACGGTGCTTGGTCCTGCCTTCGTGCAGGATCTTGGGATTGGCTATCATAACACCACATGGACAGCATTAGCCCAGGCTATGTCCACCGCAGCCTGTGCGCCCATTTTGGGCAAAGTGGGCGATGTGATCGGACGCAGAACCACCCTGCTTCTGGGAATTGCCGTCTTTACCTTGGGTAATGTTCTCTCGGCGCTGGCGAATTCTCTGATTTTCATGATGATCGCCCGGTTCATTGTCGGTATTGGCACCGCCGCCATGACGCCGGTGATCATGGCCTATATCGTCACAGAGTTTCCCCAAAGCAAAATCGCAAAGGGGTTTTCCCTGTATATGCTGATTTCCAGTGCCTCCGTCATCTTTGGGCCAACGCTGGGCGGTCTGATCATCTCCGCCTATGACTGGCGCGTCATGCTGTGGGTATGCGTGGCCATCTGCGCCTTTACCTTCATCACCTGTGTGCTGACCGCCGGGAAGCAGGATTCCCAGATACGGCCACTTCAGAATTTTGATGGGATCGGTGCTGTGCTGGTCTTGATCTTCTTCAGCCTGATGCTATGCGTCCCTTCCTTCGGGCAGAATTTCGGCTGGACCTCCAGAGCCTTTCTGGGTGTGCTGATTGCCGCAGTCATCAGCCTGGCTGGCTTAATTGCGGCAGAAAGAAAGGCCGTGCATCCCATCCTGCCCGGCAGCTTTATGATGCGGGGCGCCTTTATTCTCAGCATCCTTGCCCTGTTTCTGACGCAAGGTCTGATGCAGGCAAATATGACCAATACCATCGTCTTTGTCAACTACACCCAGCGGGATAATTCTGCCATCTCCGGCTATGCTATTTCCGTGATGTATGTGGGTATGTCGCTGGGTTCGGTGATCTTAGGACCTCTGGCAGACCGTCATGAGCCAAAGACTGTACTAACCGGATCTCTGCTGCTGACCGCACTGGGCTGCGGTATCCTGTTCTTATTTTCCCAGGCAACCTCCGTACTGCTGCTGATGGCTTCTCTGGGGATCCTTGGCTTTGGTCTGGGCGGAAACGGCACGATTTTTATGAAGGTAGCCTTGTCCAGACTGTCTCCACAGGAAGCGGGAGCCGGCACCGGCACCTACGGTCTGTTCCGTGATCTGGCCGCACCCTTCGGTGTGGCGGTTTTCGTGCCGCTGTTTACCAATCAGATCAGCAACCGGATCGCAGCAGGGGCCGCTGGACCCGATGCGGCTGTCCGTTCGATCCATGAGCTTGCAATTGCGGAGCTGGTTTGTATTGCCGCCGGTATCGCCGCAGTGTTTTTCCTTCCCAAAATTCGTAACAAAGGAGCCGCAACATGAGATTACAAGATAAGGTCGTATTGGTTACCGCCTCCACCCGAGGCATCGGGCTTGCCTGCGTGAAAAAATGCGCCTCAGAAGGCGCTTGCGTTTATATGGCTGCCCGGAATTTGCAGCGGGCCCAGGAAATTGCCGATAAGCTGAACGCAGACGGAGCCCGGGTAAACTGCGTCTATCTGGATGCCACAAAGCCTGAAACCTTTACTTCTATGGTCGAAGATGTGGTACAGGATGCGGGCCGTATCGATGTGCTGGTCAACAATTTCGGCACCTCCAATCCGGGAAAGGACCTGGATTTTGCCAATACCAATCCCGCTGTATTTCTGGATACCGTTAATCTGAATCTGCGAAGCGTCTTTATGGCAAGCCAGGCAGCTGCAAAGCATATGGCTAAGCACGGTGGAGGAAGCATAATTAATATTTCCTCCGTAGGAGGGATCGTACCTGATATCTCCCAGGTTGCCTATGGCACCAGCAAAGCGGCGATCAATTATCTGACCAAGCTGATCGCCGTCCATGAGGCAAAAAACAACATTCGCTGCAACGCCGTTCTGCCCGGAATGACCGCCACTGAGGCGGTGGAAAAGCACCTGACGGAAGAATTCCGCAGCCTGTTTCTGCGACACATTCCCTTGAAACGTATGGGGCAGCCGGAGGAAATTGCGGGGGCTGTGGTATATCTGGCCAGTGATGCTTCCTCCTACACCACAGGACAGATTCTAATTATTTCCGGAGGATTTGGTCTTGCCACGCCCGTCTATGCCGACTTGTCACGCAGCAAGCAGAACCGATAGATGCTGTCCAACAGAAATCATTCTGTTTATGAATCAGTTACTGAAAGCCCACGACATATGAGATTGATTAAGCCCTCCAACGAAGTGGATTGACTAAGAAAAATGGTTTATACGGCGGAGCGCACTCCCGTGCTCCGTCTTTGTTATTTAATTCCCTATTCATTTATGATCTTTTATGATATTATAAATATAAAAGAACTGATATCTTTGAAAGGGGGACTCTGCATGCCCAGACTTATTTTCCATATTGATGTAAACAGCGCGTTTCTCTCCTGGGAAGCTACCCGCAGAGTCAGTCTGGGAGAAGAAGATATCAGACTCATTCCTTCAGCAATTGGCGGAGATCGGGATAAGCGTA
>JAFQRK010000022.1 GCA_017410075.1 Oscillospiraceae bacterium
AAAACCTAATAAAAAATCCCAAGGACGAAAGTCCTTGGGATTTTTTGATTATATAGCAACTGTCATTGCGAACCAGCCCGCAGGCTGGTGTGGCAATCTCCTAGATGGATGGAAATTGTTGGCTATACCAGCGATATGCTTGAAAAACCGGGGGATTCCCACGCCAGTGTTCGCACTGGCTCGGAATGGCATATCAGTTATTCAAGTTCTTTAATTGCTCATACACAGCCGGGTCGGCCCGGTCGATGGTCATAGGCATAATGGAAATGTAGCCGCTCATCACGCAGTCACTGTCCAGAGTCAGATCACTGTGATTCACATACACGCATTTGCCGTGGGGCATATACATATCGTTGCCTTCGTGGATGAAGTCATCGGAGTAGAAGTGACCGCCCTGATGGGTGATGCGGATGCCCTTGGGATCGGGCACGACATTGACATTATACAGATCACACAGCTCCATCAGCTTGTGCTCCTTGAAAAATTCCAGAACATAATCCAGAGGCTCTGTTGCCCGGTCATAGAACTCAGGACTGGTGGAGATGGCAACCGCCTTCAGTCCCAAAGAAACCGCTTCAAACACCGCGCCGGCGGTGCCGGAGTACATAATGTCGCGCCCCATATTGAAGCCCCGGTTGATACCGGAGATCACCAGATCAAACTGCATTTTCATTCCCAGAACAGCGTAGCGGACGCAGTCGGCAGGGGAGGAGTCCACCGTGTAGGCGGTCAGACCCGGCTCCAGCTCCACCTGTTTGATCTCGAAGGGCTTGTGCAGCTCGATGCTTTGGCTTTTGCCGCTTTGCTCGTATTTGGGGACGACCACGGTGACCTCGCCCAGCTTTTGACACCACTTTACCAGCGGTATCAGCTGAGAGGCGCTGACGCTGTCGTCATTTACTACCAGTATTCTCATAACCAATCCTCGTGTGTTTCCTTGTATTCTTTGACCAGCGCGTCGGTCTCACGGATGAGCATATTCATCTCCGCACGGCTGTATACCGTGGCGCCGCTGGCGCAGGCGTGTCCGCCGCCGTTATGCTTTTCCGCAATGGAATTGATGTGGACGAAGCGGGAGCGCAGACGGACGCGGATGGCGCCGTCAGCATTGCCGGTGTCAATAAATACGATCCAGCTGATGCAGCCGCGGATCTTGTCCATTGTATTGACGCAGGCGCTGGCTTCTTCCAGGGTCAGGTTGAATCTTTCCTGCATTTCCTTATCCACATACAGGTAGGCAACGCCGTTGTCGGTGACCTGCATATTCTCATAGATGTAGGCCTTGAACTTCAGGTAGGAGAAATCCTCCAGATACAGCTGTGCATAAAGCATATCGGTGTTAATGCCCACATCCAGCAATGTGGCAGCAGCGCGCATAGTATCGCCGTTAACGCCGCTGTACTTGAATCTTCCGGAGTCAGTTACCATACCGGTGTACAGATAGGTGGCAGCTTCGCTGGTCATTACAAGCTGATCCTTGAATGTTTCATAAAAATCGGTGACCAGTTCACAGCAGGAGGAGCGCTCCTCCTCCACCCATTGCAGATCGCCGTAGGCAGCGACGGGGATGTGGTGGTCGATCTTGATCAGCTCTTTGCAGCGCTTGTAGTTTTTGTTGGAGATACGATCCTCCGAGGCGGTGTCCAGAACGATACCAAGTGCACCGTCATACAGCAGCTCGTCCACAGGAGCGTCCTCAGGGCCCAGGAAGGCCAGATATGCGGCGGTATCGCTGTCGATCAGGTAAATCTCCTTCTCCGGCCAGGTGGCCTGCAGCAGCGCCTTAAAGCCCTTGGTAGCGCCGACGCAGTCGCCGTCGTTGCGGATATGGCGGAACAAAAAGATCCGGTCATATTCCTTGATCTTCTCTAAAATAGCTTGCTTTATCTCAAAATTCATTTGTTTTCTCCAATCATTGCATCCAGATCTGCCAGCATTGCCATAGCCGTTTGCTTATCGGCAACGGTTGCACCGCTGGCCTTTGCGTGACCGCCGCCGCCATACTTGACAGCGATGGGATTAATATTATATTTGCTTGAGCGCAGCTCGCAAAGCACGCCCTTGTCCGTTTCGGTGAAATTCACCCAGATGTCCACACCCTTGGTGTCGGACATAGTGCCCACCATACCCCGGGAGACGGTGAAGGTGTCGGCATTCAGTTCCTCCAGCTCCTGCCTGGTTGTATAAATATAGGCAACATTGTTTTCTGTAAAGCGGATCTTCAGAATAAACTTTGCCTTCAGCAGCTTGGAAGAAAAATCGTCGGCATACAGTGTCCGGTACAGCTCGTTGGTGTCGATATCT
This sequence comes from Oscillospiraceae bacterium, assembly GCA_017410075.1. Lineage (GTDB taxonomy): Bacteria > Bacillota > Clostridia > Oscillospirales > Oscillospiraceae > Faecousia. Next base: position 2,305 of record JAFQRK010000022.1, read on the forward strand.
TGCTCCATCAGCTTGGAGGCCAGGCGGAAGGTGCGGGAATTGGTGCTGTCATAGCGGAATCGGCCGGAATCGGTGATCATACCGGTGAACAGCGCCTTGGATGCCGCAAGATTCAGCTTCAGGCCGCACTGCACCGCAAATTCGGTGATCAGACCGCAGCAGCTTTCAAAGCCGGTGTCGATGATCTCCAGATCCGCGATCTTTTCGCTGAAAATGTGGTGATCGAACCGAACGGTTTTGGCTGCCAGCTGATAACGGTCGTCATTGATCATCGACCTGGAGCCGGAGTCCAAAATAATAGCCAGAGCGCCGTTATAGGTGCTGTCGGGGATCTCATCCATTTTGCTGCCTTCGATAAAACCGTAAAAACCGGGATTATCGCCGACCATATAGATATGCTTGCCGGGGAAATTCTCCAAAAGGAGCTGCTGCATACCCACCTGGCTGCCGATGGCATCGCCGTCCGGGCGGCCGTGACGGTGGATGATAATGGTGTCAAAATCCTGAATCGTCTTTAAAATTTCGTGAAACATCGTAAACCTCGCTTGTAAAAGGTATCAATATATCGTATAATCAATATAACATAAAACCAGCTTTTGCGCAATGCAAATATGATGGAAATTAGGTGATTTCTTGGATAATGTACATATTTTACTGGTAGATGGCAGCAATCTGCTGTTTCAGATGTTTTACGGTATGCCGGCACGCATCGTGGGGCGGCAGGGGAAGCCGATCCAGGGAACGCTGGGCTTTCTTGGGGCGCTGCTGAAAACTGTGCGGAAATTGGAGCCGACCCATCTTGCGGTGCTCTTTGACGGTGAGACTTACAACCCCAGGGGAGAGCTGGATGAGAATTACAAGGCCAACCGGGAGGACTATAGCCAGATGCCTGAAGAGGATACGCCCTTCTCCCAACTGCCGGATGTGTATGCGGCGCTGGATTATCTGGAGATCTGCCACCGGGAAACGGAAGAATGTGAAACCGACGATTGGATGGCATCCTATGCGCTGGGGATGGGCAAATCCTGTAAAATGACCCTGATGTCCCAGGACAGCGATTTTTTCCAGCTCATTACGGACAAAGTGTCTGTTCTGCGCTACCGCGGTGACAATTCCGTGGTTTGCGACTGCGCCTACATCCGGGAAAGGCTGGGCATCGAGCCTTGTCAATACGCAGATTTCAAGAGCCTGACAGGGGACAGCTCCGACAATATCCGCGGTGCGGATAAGGTCGGGCCAAAGACAGCGGCAGCGCTGATGCAGCAGTTTGGCTCGCTGGACAGTCTTTTGGGTAACATTGAGAGCATATCGAAGCCCTCTGTACGGGAGTCCATCCGGGCAAATGCGCAGCGGCTGCTGCTGAATCAACGGCTGATCCGGTTGGAACAGAAATACCCGGTACCGTTTTCCCTGGAGCAGATGGCCTATACATATGACGGACAGACCTCCACCCAGGTGCTGACCGCCATTGGAATAAAATAAAAGCGGGAGTTACCTCCCGCTTTTTGTTTTACTTGTTTTCCATAGCCACAGCCACATCCAGCGCAATCTTCATCATTGCTGTGAATGCTGTCTGCCGTTCTTCAGAGGTGGTTTCCACACCCTTGAGCACATGGTCAGAAATGGTGCAGATGCACAGCGCCCGCTTGCCGTACCGGGCAGCATTCATATACAGCGCGGCGGCTTCCATCTCCAGAGCCATAACGCCCATCTTCTTCAAGCCGTAAACGCTGTCCAGACCCTCAGGAACGCCTGCGTGGTCGCCATAGAACACATCGGAGGAATTGACATTACCCACATGATAAGTGACGCCAGCGGCCGTGGAGGCCTCCACAGCGGCACTGAGCAGTTCGTAGGAGGCAATGGGAGCGTAGGTGCCGGGCAGATGGAACTGGGCGGCAAAGTTGGAATCGGTGCAGGCGCCCTGCGCGATGACGATATCATACAGATTGATATGATCCTGAATGGAGCCGGCAGAGCCAACACGGATGATGTTTTCCACGCCGTAGCCGTTATACAGCTCGTGGGAGTAGATGCCGATGGCGGGCATACCCATACCGGAGGCCATAACAGAGACCTTAACGCCTTTGTAGTAGCCGGTATAGCCTTGGACGCCCCGGACATTGTTCACCAGGACGGGATTCTCCAGGAAATTCTCTGCAATAAACTTGGAGCGCAGGGGATCGCCGGGCATCAGGACAGTTTTGCCAAAATCACCGGGTTTTGCGCTGATATGGGGGGTAGGTGTGTGTAACATAGGGTTAGCCTCCTTGATTTAGTAATTTTCAAAGCCGCCGGCTCTGGCAAACTGTGCCAGAAGATCCCGGGCAAAAATCTGGGCGTCATAGCGCTCGATTTCTGTCAGCTTATTGGGCGCATAGAGGGAAGTGTAGCTGTCAACTACAACATAGTAGGTTGCGTTGTAGTCAATATTCTGCTCCAAATATTGGCCGTATTCACCGTAGCTGATGAAATAACGGTTATTGGTGGTATTGTAGAAGCGATCCAGCAGATCCTTGCCCTGAATGGAGCAAAGCACCAGCTGATTGTCAAAGGGGAAGAGGGAATAGAGCATTTTATAGGTCACTTCGCCGGCAGCCAGATATCCCGGATCGCGGATGGAAATGAAGCCGCCGCCCAGCGCAATGTCATATTCATCGCCCCAGATAGCTTCGCCTGCTTCGTAATATAGATCCGCTACCAGCTGCTGCATATACTTGTTGTTGCGGTTATAGCTGTTTGTTCCCAGAATTTCGTTACCCTTGTCCACCTGATCGGCATACTTGTCAAGGAGTTCTTCCACGATGGGATGGTCTTCCCCGTAGGCATAAACCCGGGTTTCCACCAGCTCAGCAGTTGTTACGCTGGTATTGCCGTTGGCGATGTTAATGGCGATCTCTACATGGCTGATGCCTTCGTTGTCGCCGCCGCCCTGAAGATGATATACGCCGTGGCTGTCGGTCAGGACATATTTCTGATGGGTGTGACCCTCGAAAACCAGATCCACATAGCCGTCTGACAGCGCAGGATCATAGTAGGATCGGAGCATACTGTCGCTGACAGTGCCGGACTTGCTGGAGCCCAGACCGTCGTGGAGCAGATAGACGATGAAATCTGCGCCGGCTTCGTGGAGCATATCTGCCTCACGCTTGACCAGCTGGGTCAGCTCGGAGCCGGTTTTGAAATAAATGTCTGTCACCTTATCGGAAGAGATCGAGGAGTAGCAGTCACCGATGGCACCGATAATGCCGATCTGCACCTGACCCAGATCCACCATTGTGGAGCTTTTGCAGTAGCTTACCTGCTGATTGGTTTCCCGGTCGTAGATATTGATGGCCAGGAAGGGGAACTGGGCAAACTGGGCGTTTTCTTCCACAGGGGTTTTGCCCCAATCGTATTCGTGGTTGCCCATTGCCATCGCGGCAAAGCCCATTTCATTCATCCAGTCCACCATGATCCGTCCCTGAGTCAGGTTGGATTCTGAAGCGCCCTGCCACATATCGCCTGCATTGAGGAAGATGGCATGGTCGTCTGTCTGCTTGGCGTTTTCAAGATAGGTGCTCAGCTCGTCCAGGCCGGGGTGGGTATCCGCATCAGCCAGCTTTCCGTGGATGTCATTTAATGCGTAGAAATCCACCATCACCAAAAGAAATGCGCTGCAGCGGTCACAGAAGCCGTCGTTGCCTGCGTCAATATGTCCGTCAGCGCAGGAGGGGGAGGTGGCCGGAGGCGGCGTCTGCGCGGCAGAGCAGGCTGTCAGCAGCAGGCAAAGCACAAGGATCAAACATAATCTTTTCAGCATAGAAGATACTAACTCCATTTTCTCTTTAGTCATCCGGTGAAAAAGCAGCTCTTCGTGTTTGGTACAGAAACACGGAAAGCTGCACAGATATTATTTTACAGCATCCTGCCAAAAAATCAAGAGTTTTTACGCAAATGAATGAAAAAGAGCGAAGTGGATTTCACTTCGCTCAAAATCCGTTATTGAATGGGAAAGGAAGCATAGATGACCTGGGGGTAAGGGGTGGGATTGCACTGGGTCTTGCTGTCAAACACACCGCCGCCGGTAATGTTGCCGAAGGTCTCACCCCAGCCGCCGTAGTAGTTTAAATACTCTGTAAAATCGTTGTAGTGATTGTGGGTGTAAAATACGAAGATCTCGTGGGGTTCATATGTGCCGTTGCCGTTGAGATCCTGCTTGGTGTATACAAGACGGGCTGCACCCCGGACGATGGAGCTGCCGTTATTATAGGGACGGGGCTTATAGCCAGGGGTTTCGGTGCCGGTGGTGCCGATGTCCATTTCGTAGTAGCGGAAGCCCTGACCGTTGCCGGGCAATTCCGGCTCGTAAGGGTACTTTTCGGGGTTGTTCTTGTACCAGGAGTGATTCAGCCGCATATACTGACCCCAAATGCTTTCGGAGGGTTTTCCGCTTTTCTTTGTGGTATAGTTTGCCGGAAGCTCCTCATCGCCGCCGAAGGCATACATATAGGCCGCAACTTCCTCCAGAGTGATGTATGCGCCGCCTTTATAGATGCGCATAACCTCATTGCCCCAGGCATCGGTTACGATATAGGTGTTACCGTCATCGGTGTAGCGGGCTTCGGTGTTGCGGATATAAATGCCCTGGTCTGCAGGTTGATAGGATGCTCTGGTAAATTCCTGACCCGGCACCTCCAAAGAGCCGGAGAGGAATCCGTGCTGCGAGCGGTATTGGGCATCCTCGTAGCTGGTGGCGGGGGAGTAATTGCTGTAAAATTCCGCAGCGGTCATACCAACATAGGGATCGCTGGTGGGAACGGCCGGCCGTGTCGGCTCTGTTGCCCCAGGCGGCTGCATCTTGTCTGCGCAGCCACTGAGCAGGAACAGCAAAAGCAGAAGGCAGGCGAATAATCGTTTCATACTTATTTCTCTCCGCAGAGTTTTCCAAAAATGTCAGGATCGGCGTGCGGCAATATTTCTGGCTACATGGACACCGCTGGCGGATGCGTGGGACAGGGAATGGGTAATTCCGCTGCCGTCGCCGATAATATACAAACCGTCGTGACAGCTCTGGAGCGTTTCGTCCACATCCACTTCCATATTGTAGAACTTCACTTCCACGCCGTAAAGAAGGGTATCGTCATTGGCGGTGCCGGGAGCCACCTTATCCAGCGCGTAGATCATCTCAATGATGCCGTCGAGAATACGCTTGGGAAGCACAAGGCTCAGATCGCCGGGCGTCGCTTTCAATGTGGGTGTGATGAAGGCTTCTTCGATCCGGTCGGGATTGGAGCGGCGGCCACGGATCAGGTCGCCAAAGCGCTGAACGATCACACCGCCGCCCAGCATATTGCTCAAGCGCGCAATGGACTCGCCGTAGCCGTTGGAGTCCTTAAAGGGCTCAGAAAAATGCTTTGCAACCAGCAATGCAAAATTGGTGTTTTCCGTCTGCTTGGCAGGATCTGCATAGCTGTGTCCGTTAACGGTGATGATACCGTTGGTGTTTTCGTTGACTACAGCGCCCCGGGGATTCATACAGAAGGTGCGCACCCGATCGCCGTACTGCTTGGTGCGGTAAACGATCTTGGATTCATACAGCGCGTCCGTGATATGGGAAAATACCTCGGCAGGCAGCTCTACGCGCACACCGATATCAACACGGTTGGACTTGGTGGGAATGGAAAGCTCCCGGCAGACGCGTTCCATCCATTTAGAACCGATACGGCCTACAGAGATCACGCATTTCTCGCAGGTATAGGAGGCATCGTCACAATGGATGCGGTAGCCGCCGCCGATTTTTTCAACGGATTGCACCGGAGTGTCAAAGAAGAAGGTCACTTTGTCCTTTAGGAGATTATAGATATTTTCCAGCACCACATAGTTGACATCTGTGCCCAAATGGCGCACGGAGGCATCCAGAAGATGCAGATCGTTCTGGACACAAAGGGTCTTAAAATGAGAGCCGGCAGTGGAGTACAGCTTGCAGTCCGCACCGCCGTGGCGGGTGTTGATCTGGTCTACATAGTGCATAAGCTCCAGGGCTTTCTTCTTGCCGATGTATTCATACAATGTGCCGCCGAAATCGTTGGTAATATTGTATTTTCCGTCGGAAAAAGCACCTGCACCGCCAAAACCGCTCATAATAGAGCAGCTTTTGCAGCTGATACAGCTTTTGATCTTATCGCCGTCAATAGGGCAGCGGCGGTTTTTCAGCGGGTGGCCAGCTTCGAAAACGGCGATCTTCATTTGCGGCGCCAGCTGCACCAGCTCATAGGCGGCAAAAATACCGCCGGGGCCTGCGCCAATAATAATTACATCGTAATTCATAGGTTGTCCTTTCAATACGCGGATGATAATGGATGGCACCCCCGGCGAGACTCGAACTCACTACCTTGCGCTTAGGAGGCGCACGCTCTATCCAGGTGAGCTACGGGGGCATAGGTTACCGAAATATTGTAACGGAAATTTGAGGTACTGTCAATAAAATTTGGTCGTTTTCACCTTTCTGTGGGCATATACTGGCAGGAGATGAATGGAAGGGAGGACAAAATATGCCGGAAAAGGAGAAGGAGAAAAAAGACATCGACGACCTGATTTTTGACGAAGAGGATGGCGGCCCCAGCGAGAGATAGCATTTATCACTTGTTTTTGCGGCTTTTTCCGAATTCCTCTTTACAGAAAGGGAAATTTCGGGTATAATATTGGGCGAAAATGTAAAATTTACGAAATGAGTGTAAAGATGTATGAATATCGAATTTGACAGCTATAAGCAAAAGCTCAACGATATAAAGCCTGCGCTGGACGATCTGGCAGATTCTCTGAATCTGGAGGGTCTGCGCAACGAGCTGGAGCGCTATCAGGCAATGCAGGAAGCCCCCGGCTTCTGGGATGACCCGGATAAGAGTCAGAAGATCGTTATGAAGGCGAAGCAGGCGGAAAACAAGGTAGAGCGCTATGCCAAGATGGTCTCCTCCTGGGAAGATCTTATTACCATCTGCGAGATGGCAGCGGAGGAGGACGACGACTCTATGCTGCCGGAATTGAAGGAAGGCTTTGAGATTTTGACTGCTGAGATGGAATCCTGCCGGCTGGAAACCCTGCTGACCGGAAACTACGATGCAAACAATGCCCTGATGAGCTTCCACGCCGGCGCTGGCGGCACAGAGGCACAGGACTGGTGTCAGATGCTGTACCGGATGTATACCCGCTGGGCAGAGCGTCACGGCTTCAGCTACAAGATCCTGGACTATCTGGAAGGCGACGAGGCCGGACTGAAGTCTGCGGATATTTTGATCGAGGGTACCAACGCCTACGGCTTCCTGAAGGGGGAGAACGGTGTTCACCGTCTGGTACGGGTATCTCCCTTTGATGCCAATGCCCGTCGGCAGACATCCTTTGCGGCGATCGAGGTCATTCCCGAAATCCAGGACGACAGCAATGATGTGGAGATCCGCCCTGAGGATTATGAAATGCAGGTGTTCCGTTCCTCCGGTGCAGGCGGTCAGCACATTAACAAGACCTCCTCTGCAGTTCGTTTGATCCACAAGGCAACCGGCATTGTGGTTGCCTGCCAGACGGAGCGAAGCCAGTTCCAGAACAAGGAAAACTGTCTGCGTATGCTGCGTTCCAAGCTGGTGGAGATCAAGGAGCGGGAGCATCTGGATAAGATCTCCGATATCAAGGGCGTCCAGCAGAAGATCGAATGGGGCAGCCAGATCCGCAACTATGTTTTTATGCCCTATACGCTGGTCAAGGATACCCGCACCGGCTGCGAAACTGCCAATGTTAATGCTGTGATGGACGGCGCGCTGGATCCCTTTATTCAGAGTTATCTGAACTGTTTGGCCACCGGAAACTGGGTTACCAAATAAAAATCTGCAAAAAATAAAAAAATTACTTGAAATTTTCGTTTTACTGTGCTATTATTTATTGGCTATGTAACACCCGTGGAGGGAGGTAAAAAGGAAATGACTATTCTGAAGTATATCAATATCGGTTTGGTGGTTCTCAGCAGCATTGCTCTGATCGTTGTCGTTCTGTTCCAGTCCGGCAAGGAGTCCGGCATGGGCGCGATCACCGGTAAGAATGAAACATATCTGAGCAAGAGCAAGTTCGGCAGCATGGATAAGGTTCTGGCTTCCGCTACAAAGTGGATCGTTCTGGCTTGGGCTGTTCTGACTCTGACGCTGCACCTCTTCCCTTAAGTATATAACTTACGACCGCAGGGCGTTGTCCCTGCGGTTATTTTTTATGGACTTTTCGGCATCCATATGATATGCTGAAGAAAATGAAGCAGAAAGGTGATCTTTATGGACAATTACAAACTGGCCGGGCTGCAGCCGGAGGCTGTATTCCGTTATTTTGAAGAAATTTGCGCGATCCCCCACGGAAGCGGTAATACAAAGATGATCAGCGACTATCTGGTGTCCTTTGCAAAGGCGCAGGGGATTCGCTATATTCAGGATTCGCTGAACAATGTGATCCTGTTTGGTGAGGCCACCTGCGGCTATCAGGAGCATCCGCCGGTGATCCTGCAGGGGCATATGGATATGGTCTGCGAAAAGGATGGGGATTGCCCCATTGATATGGATACCCAGGGGCTGGATATCGCCCACGACGAAACCTGCATCTATGCCAAGGGCACCACGCTGGGCGGCGATAACGGCATTGCTGTTGCTTACGCCCTGGCGCTGCTGGCGGATAAGAGCATACCCCATCCGCCGCTGGAGATCATCATCACCGTGGATGAGGAGACCGGTATGTACGGCGCGGCCGGGATCGATCTTTCCATGCTCAAGGGCAGAACGCTGATCAATCTGGATTCCGAGGACGAGGGCGTCTTTACAGTGGCCTGTGCCGGTGGTGCGCGGGCAACGCTGAAGCTGCCGGTAGAGCGCAGAGCGGTTTACGGTCCTTGTGTGAAGCTGTGTGTTGACGGCCTGCAGGGCGGTCATTCCGGTGTGGAGATCCACAAAAAGCGGGCAAATGCCAACAAAGTGATGGGCGAGCTTCTCAGCCGTGTTCAGAATCTGATGCCCATTTGCATCACCAAGCTGGAGGGCGGCGCCAAGGACAATGCCATCCCCAGATCCTGCACGGTTACCCTGGTGGCGCTGGGAATGTATATCGAGCGCATCAACGAGATCACCGCACAGCTGGAGAAGGAGATCCGGGAGCAGTATGACGAGCCGGAGGTCCGCATTTGGGGCGACGATGTGGACGCCCTGGGCGGCAATGCGCTGACTACCGAGGCATCCGCGCAGGTCGTTGCGATGCTCAACAGCGTTCCCAATGGCGTTCAGTCATGGAGTGGGGATATTCCCGGTTTGGTGCAGACCAGCCTGAATTTGGGCGTTCTGCGGCTGGATGAGGAATTGCGGATGACCTTTGCTGTTCGCAGCAGCGTTAATCAGGAAAAGCGGGAGCTGTTGGAAAAGCTGAAGGAGATTGCAAATTTGTTCGGCGGCAGCTACAGCGACACCGGCGATTATCCTGCCTGGGAGTACAAGAAGGACTCCAAGCTCCGGGATCTGATGGTGAAGATCTATACGGAGAAATTCGGCAAGGCACCGGAAGTGGTAGCCATCCACGCCGGTTTGGAATGCGGCCTGCTCAGCGACAAGCTGCCGGGTCTGGATTGCGTTTCCATTGGCCCGGATATGCACGATATCCACACCAGCCGGGAACGGTTGGAGATCGGATCCACCCGCCGCACCTGGGAATTTTTGCTGGAAATTTTGAAAGAACTGTAATAAAAAATGACCTGCTTAGCAGGTCATTTTTTATATACCAATCCTTTGATCCATCTGAGATCCTTTCTGCTGAGAATGCCCATCAAAAACAGCAGGCAAAGCAGAATTACTGCGTATGCAACGGATCGGAAGATAGCACCGGTGACAAACTGACAGAGCCAGACCGAAAGCACAGCGCAGGTTAAGGTCAGCAGGGGAATGTGCATAGGGATCTTTTGAACGGTGATCCGCAGGAGCCGCCGAATGCTTAGGATGAAATTGATGATATGCGTTACTAAAAAACTGATAAAGTACCCCAATATGCCGTATTTTGGCAACAAAATGTACAAAAATACCACATCCATGGTGTTTGTCAGAATATTATAGCGGACGGAGGCTTTTTGCTGTCCCAGCCCTTTGATCATGGCATCGGTGACGCAGTCGCAATAAAGCATAACCGCCAGCACAGAAAACCAACGCAGGTATGTGCCGGCTTCTTCGCTTTTGTAAAGTGCCATACAAAGCGCGTCAGCGCTAAGAAACAATATGCCGCCGCAAAGAGTGCCAAACAGCAGCGCGACTTGCAGACTTTTTCTGACCAGATAGTGGATCCGCTCTGTGCTGCCGGCGGCGCGGCAGCGTGCCAGCTCCGGAATCAGCAGCTCCGTCAGGCCAAACAAGATCGCCATTGGAAATGTAAGGATCGGGAACACCATTCCGCACACAGTACCGAATGCTGCCAAGGGGGAAACCGTGCCGGAATACAGCGCCAGTCGCTTGGGTACCATCAGATTTTCCACCGTCGTGATTCCGGTACGCAGATCGTCAGCCAGAGCCAGCGGAATGGCTGTCTGCGCCAACGGCCGGGCAATGGGCAGCCTTTTTGCAGATTTGGGACGCTCCAAAATCCGTAAAGTAACAAGGCTGATCAGGGTAAAGCAAGTGCCCAGCGCGCTTCCCATCACCACTGCCTGGCAGGAACGCGCCGCATCGTGTCCTGCCCAGTAAGTCAGCAGTGCAACTGTGCAGACCATGCAGCAGATCTGCTCTGCGACCTCTACTGCAGCCAGCGTACCGATGCGGCTGGCACCGGTAAAATAGCCTACCATTACGCCGGTCAGGCAGCAAACCGGCAAAAACGCGGAGAATAACCGCAACGAGGATACCGTATCGGGGTTTCCGATCCAATTAGCGGCGATCATCGGTGCGAAAATATACACCGCTGCGGCAACAGCCGCGCTGCAGATCACGCTATACAGCAAACTGCCGGACAGCACCCAGGTAACATTCTCCGGGCGGCGCTTGCCGATCTGCTCTGCTGTTAGATACATCGTTGCGGTGCGGATGCCTGCCATTCCGGCTACCATCGACATAGAGCCCACACTCATCACCAGCTGCAGTAGGCCGATGCCCTCAGCACCGATGCGGGAGGAAAGATAGACCTGAAAGGATGTCCCTACCAGCCGTAGAAGAAGATTCACGCCGGTCAGAAGAAGTGCACTGTAAAATATGGGAAGCTTTTTGGCCAAAACAAATCCCTCCTTGTCCACAATTTATGCGGACAGGGAGGGGTTTATGTGCGTATTCAGGGGTTAAACTGCCTGCAATGGAATGCCAGGGGACACTCCTCGCATTTGGGTGCTCTTGCGGTGCAGATCTCTCTGCCAAACAGGACGATACGGTGGCAGAAATCAGAGCTTTCCTCCGGCGGCAGGATTTTGCGCAGCTGCGTTTCCACCTTTTCCGGGTCTTTGCTGCCATCAGTAAGACCCAAGCGGCCGCAGATGCGGATGCAATGGGTGTCGCATACCACGCTGCCGGGAACTGCATACAGATCGCCAAGCAGCAGATTTGCGGTTTTGCGGCCTACGCCGGGGATCTTCAGCAGCGACTGCATATCACCGGGAACTTTTCCGCCGTAATCCGACAGCAGCATCTGGCAGCCCAATACAATATCCCGGGCCTTGTGCTTGTAGAAGCCGCAGGAATGAACGAGATCTTCAATATCGGCGATATCTGCATTGGCCATCGCCTCCAGCGTGGGATAAGCGGCGAACAGCGCCGGGGTTACCAGATTGACACGGGCGTCGGTGCACTGGGCAGACAGCCGTACAGCGATCATCAGCTCGTAATCCTTGCTGTAATGCAGCGCGCAGGCGGGATCCGGATATTTGGCCTTCAAGGCTTGGATAATTGCGCTGACCTTCTCTTGCATACGCGCACCTCCTTTTCCCCATAATATCACATATTTCGGGGAAAGGAAAGATGTAATTTAATCCTCTGTTTCGATAATTTCAGCGCTTAGGGCGGAAATTTCATAGGCTGTCCGTTCCTGCGGACCGTCCTCCGTTAGTTTTGTGTAGATGCGGCTTTGCAGCCGGCCGCGAATGCAGATTTGATCCCGGATCTGGCAACGGGAGACCTCTTGCGCTGTTCTGCCCCAGAGGATGCAGGGTAAGTAATCTGCCCGTCGGAATGCCCGGGGGATGGCCAGCATCACATCGCAGATCTCTCTGCCCAGAGGCGTGCGGCGGAAAATCGGATCTTTGCATATCAGACCCGTTACGACCACCTCATTGAGAGGCTCTGCATCCTCTGCAACGATATCGGATGCGAAAATGAAGATCAGCAGATGCCGTACGCCATTGCTTCGGCTGTTGTGTGAGCGGATCTGCCCGGTTACGGTCAGCATTTCACCGCCGGACAGGTCGATGCTGTTCATAACGGTTTCCGGGGCGATCACCGGCAGAATATCCACAGCCCCGGACAGCCGTGGGATCTCCAGCATAAACCGGTAAAACCGCTTCCCGTGATTTTCGTGGGAAAATTCCGGCAGCGCCTGCAAACTGCCGCAGACCGTGATCTGGTTGACTGTATGTTCCATAGTACCACCTCAAGTTCAGATGTATGGAACATCATATGCGCGCAAGAATAACATTAGCACATTGTAATTCAGCGATCAGATCAAGAAAAAACTGTCATCCCGGGCGAGCATACGCAAGCCGAGGGATGACAGCATTTTTGGTCTATAAATTTTACAGTCCCATTTCGGCCTTGACTTCACCGAAGCAGCGGATGGCAAAGTCCAGATCCTCCTTGGTGTGGCCGGCAGAGATCTGGGTGCGGATGCGGTCACGCTCCTTGGGAACAACGGGGTAGCAGAATGCCACCACATATACACCCTTATCCAGCATACGGCGGGCAAACTCGTGAGCGACCTTGGGATCGTAGAGCATAACGGGTACGATGGGATGCTCACCGGGCAGCAGATCGAAGCCCAGCTTTTCCATACCGGCGCGGAAATAACGGGCGTTCTCGTGCACCTTATCACGCAGAGCCGTGGATTCCTCCAGCAGCTCGATGGTGCGGATGGTAGCGGCGCAGATCGCAGGTGCTACGGTGTTGGAGAACAGATAGGGACGGCTGCGCTGGCGCAGCAGATCGACGATGGGCTGACGGGCAGCGGTATAGCCGCCGGAAGCGCCGCCCAGCGCCTTACCGAAGGTGCCGGTGATGATGTCGATGCGATCCATAACACCGCAGAATTCAGGTGTACCGCGGCCGTGATCGCCCATAAAGCCAACTGCGTGGCTGTCGTCCACCATGGTCAGTGCGTCAAATTCGTCCGCCAAGTCGCAGATGGACTTCAGGTCGGCAATGTAGCCGTCCATAGAGAACACACCGTCGGTGGCGATGAGGATCTTTTTGCAGCCGGACTCTCTGGCATCCACCAGGCAGCGGCGCAGATCTTCCATATTGTTGTTCTTGTAGCGGTAGCGCTTTGCCTTGCAAAGGCGGACACCGTCGATGATGGAGGCGTGGTTCAGTTCGTCGGAAATAACCGCATCCTCGGCGCTCAGCAGGGTCTCAAACAGACCGCCGTTGGCATCAAAGCAGGAGGAGTAGAGGATGGCATCGTCCATACCGACGAAGGAGGAGATCTTCTTCTCCAGATCCTTGTGGATCTGCTGGGTACCGCAGATGAAGCGGACAGAGCTGAGGCCAAAACCCCAGTTGTCATAGCTTTCCTTGGCAGCAGCGATCAGCTCGGGATGGGCGGAAAGACCCAGGTAGTTATTGGCGCACATATTGACGACGCCGTTGGTCTTGGTGGTGTCGATGCGGGAGCGCTGGGGGGTGGTGATAATGCGCTCATCACGCCAGGTGCCAGCCTCACGGATGGCTTCCAGCTCTTGCTCAATTGCAGAAAGTGCAGATTTCATAATTATTCTCCCTTCTTGGTCCAATCCAGGACTACCTTGCCGGAGCGACCGCTGTTCATAGCCTCGAAGCCCTTTTCAAACTCGGTGTAGTGGAAGCGGTGGGTGATAACGGGGGTCAGATCCAGACCGCCCTGTACCATATAGCTCATCTGGTGCCAGTTGTCCATCTTACGGCCGTAAATGCCCTGCAGAGTCAGACCCTTGGTGATGATGGTGTTCATATTCAGGCTGACGGGCTTGTTGCTGATGCCCAGCAGGGAGATCTTGCCGCCGTTGCGCATAGCAGCGATCATCTGTTCCAATGCCATACCGTTGCCGGACATTTCCAGGCCCACATCGAAGCCCTCGGTCAGACCTTGTTTGTGCATAACTTCGTGTAGGTCTTCCTTTGCGGTGTTGACAGCGGCGTCAACGCCCATCTTTCTGGCCAGCTCCAGGCGGTAATCGTTAATATCGGTGATAATAACGCGGCGGGCGCCGGCAAATTTGCAGATACCTGCGGCGATAATGCCAATAGGACCTGCACCGGTGATCAGCACATCCTCGCCGATGAGATCAAACATCAGTGCGGTGTGGGTGGCGTTGCCGATGGCATCAAAGAATGCAACGACTTCCTCCGGCAGGGATTCGTCGATAATAACCACATTGCTTTCGGGAATGCACAGATACTCGGCAAATGCACCGTCTCTGTCGACGCCGACACTGACGGTATCCTTACACCACTGGATGTTGCCGGTGTGGCAGTTGCGGCAGTGGTGGCAGGTCAGGTGGCCTTCGCCGGAAACAAGCTGTCCTACCTTCAAACCGGTAACACCGGCACCAAGCTCAGCGATCTCGCCCACATACTCGTGGCCAATGGTCATAGGAGCCTTAATATGCTCTTGTGCCCAGGGGTCCCAGTTGAAAATATGTACATCCGTACCGCAGATGGCGGTCTTGTGTACTTTGATCAGCACCTCACCGGGACCGGGGGTGGGGACGGGGACTTTGCGCAGCTCCAAACCGGGACCTGCGACGGGTTTTACGATGGCATCCATAAGCTTTTCCATAGCTCAGCCTCCATTTTTTGTAATATATGGATTCATTTTAGCACAGTCTATTGCAGCTTTCAAGTATTCAGACAACAATTTTCCTGTTGTCTTGTCATCCTGAGCGCAGGGTGACAGCCAGAAGTCAAAGGATCTTCGTACTGCGAGGATTCCTCCACTTGCGAATGCTCGGTGGGAATGACAATACGATAAGCTGATAAAGGTTGTCCTTTACCGCTTTTTCTTAGTTGCCGGCTTTTTGGCAGGTTTTTTGCTGCCGGCAGGACGGGGCAAAGGCTTTTTCATCGCCGATCTGGGCGGGGGAGAAGAATGGGTCATTCTTGGCGGAACAGCCCGAATAAGGCACTTGGGTCCGGAGCCGATCAGATCCTCCCGATGGGCTTTCAGCAGCGCCTCTTTCACCAGATAATAGTTCTTGGGATTGCGGTACTGGATCAGCGCCCGCTGCATAGCTTTTTCGTGGGGATCGGTAGGCACATAAACCTTCTCCATCGTTCTGGGGTCGAAGCCGGTGTAGTACATTACGGTAGACAGCGTGGAGGGGGTGGGATAGAAATCCTGCACCTGCTCCGGATTGTAGCCCATTTCCCGGATGTATTCTGCCAGCTCAATGGCTTCTTTCAGGGTGGAGCCCGGGTGGCTGGACATCAGGTAGGGAACGAGATACTGATTCATCGCGTACTGCCTGTTCAAGGCGTAATATTTGTCCACAAAACGGTTATAGACGGCGTTTCGGGGTTTGCCCATCCGATCCAGCACAGCATCGGAAACATGCTCCGGTGCCACCTTCAGCTGACCGGAAATATGGTACTGCACCAGCTCCTTGAAGAAGGTATCCTTCTTATCTGCCAGCAGATAGTCAAAACGGATGCCGCTGCGGACAAAGACTTTCTTCACACCGGGGATCTTCCGCAGCTTGCGCAACAGCGCCACATAATCGGAATGGTCGGCCTTCATATTCTTGCAAGGGGTGGGGTAGAGGCATTGCCGTCCGCCGCAGGCACCCTTGGTCAGCTGCTTTTCGCAGGCCGGGTTGCGGAAATTGGCAGTAGGGCCGCCAACATCGTGGATATAGCCCTTAAAGTCCTTGTCCTTTGCCATCAATTCCGCTTCTTTCAGGATGGATTCGTGGCTTCGGGTCTGGATAATGCGCCCCTGGTGGAAGGTCAGCGCGCAGAAGGAACAGGCACCGAAGCAGCCCCGATTGCTGACCAAGCTGAATTTGACCTCTTCAATGGCAGGCACGCCGCCGGCCCTGGCATAGCTGGGATGCCAGGTGCGCGCATAGGGCAGATCATACACCGCGTCCATTTCCGCTGTTGTCAAAGGCTTTTGGGGCGGATTCTGGACAACAAAAAGGCTTCCGTAGGGCTCTGCCAGCCGCTTGGCGGTAAAGGGATCGCAGTTGCTGTACTGTACTTTAAAGGATTCCGCGTACTTGCGCTTATTTGCTTTGATTTCCTCATAGGATGGTAGGGTAATCGTGGGAAGTGAATCGTCCAGCTCAGCTGTTTTGAATACCGTACCGTCAATGTAGGTAATGTCCCCGACATCCATACCGGAATTCAGGGCATCGGCGATCTCAACGATGCTCTTTTCGCCCATACCGTACATCAGAAGGTCGGCCTGGCTGTCCAGCAAAATGGAGCGCTTCACAGTTTCAGACCAATAGTCATAGTGGGCAAGACGCCGCAGGCTGGCTTCAATGCCGCCGATGAGAATGGGGACATTTTTGTAGGTCTGTCGGATCAGATTGCAGTAGACAACGGTAGCGTAATCCGGCCGTTTGCCCATTACGCCGCCGGGAGTAAAGGCATCGGTCTTGCGCCTGTGCTTGGTAACGGAATAATGGTTGACCATAGAATCCATATTGCCGCCGGATACCAGGAAACCCAGACGGGGCTTGCCAAAGACATCAATAGACTTGGGATCCTTCCAGTCGGGCTGGGAGATGATACCAACGCTGTAGCCGTGGCTTTCCAGCACCCGGCTGATGATGGCGTGACCGAAGGAGGGATGATCCACATAGGCATCGCCAATGACATAGACAAAGTCGCACTGTGTCCAGCCACGCTCCAACATATCTTCTTTGCAGATGGGTAAGAAATGCATAGTGATCCTCCGCAGAGTTTTTTGTTATTATAGCACCGATCCTGCAGAAAGGGAAGAATAAAATCCGGGAAGACAGCGTCTTCCCGGATAAAATCACGCAGGATAGCAGTTAATGATCCAGATCAGGATCGGCAGCACCAGACTGAACACGCTGACCAGCCATGGCGTCAGCACCCGCTTGGAGCAGAACATCAGCAGCAAGCAAAGAGCGGTTACAGCGATAGGACCCAGCACAGCAATGCCGCGGCCTACCATAAAGTCAAATGTGCCGTCAAGCTGAAGGCCAAAGCCAACCTTTTGGGGCAATGCACCCATATTCCGGATGGCCAGGATCACAGCGCCCAATATAACGGGAATTGCCAGAACAAACTGCTTGAATTTTACAACAAAGTTCCAGACCTTTGCCGCACCGTCGCCGGTTTTTTGAAAAAACCGGCCGAGCTTTTCCCGGGTAGGGGCGGTTTTCTCCGTCATGGCATCCCATTTTTCAGTCATAGATTCAAAAAAACCCATAAAATACCTCCAAGGGTACAGTTACATTGAGGAAATTTTACCACATCTGCGGTAAATTTGCAAGTCCCTCAGCGCTTGTTATCCCGATACAGCGCTGCAAGACCCTTTACGATCAGATCTTTGTCGTAGATCATCGGTGTTTTGCAAAGGGGAACAATGAATTTGGCGATGCCGCCGGTAGCGACGACGGTGCATTTCTGCCCCAGTTCCGCCTCCATCCGTTCCACCATTCCGTCCAGCATACAGGCGTTACCCATCATAATACCGCTGCGCATACAGTCAATGGTGTTGCGGCCGATGGCTTTTTTGGGCTGATCCAGCTGCAGACCGGGCAGCAGGGCAGTGCGCTCTGTCAGAGCATCCAGAGAGATCTTGACGCCGGGGCAGATACAGCCGCCGATTAGCGCGCCGGTTTCATCCAAAACGGTCATAGTGGTGGCGGTGCCCATATCAATGACGATCAGCGGCGGCTTATGCTCGCGAAGCGCGGCAACATTGCCAACCACCAGATCCGCACCGGTCTGGGAGGGATTCTCGATCTTAATATTCAGTCCGGTCTTTAAGCCGGGGCCAACCACAAGACTGGTCTTGCCGGTGAGTTTTTTAATGGCCGTCTGCATAGAATTCAGAACCTGCGGAACCACCGAGGCGATAATAGAGCCCTCAATATCCTCCGCCGTGATGCGGTAAACATCCAGAATTCTGCTCAGATCGATGCAGTATTCATCGGAGGTTTTGGTGGCATCGGTGCGAAGGCGGGCCTCCATTACGATTTTTTCTGCTTCGACGCAGCCCAAAACAATGTTGGAATTGCCAATATCAACAGTCAGGATCATATATTTTCCTCCAAATCTCTTAAGTGCAGGATGGTGCAGCGGGAAATGGCGCTGTTTTCCGTTTCGATAACGGCTACGCTGCCCTCTGCGCTGCTGCAGGTGCCGGGATTGATCAGCCACAGACCGTTTTCCTGATGACAGTCGGGGATGTGGGTGTGGCCGTACAGAGCGGCTTGTGCGCGCATCTGTCTGGCATCGGCGATCAGACGGTGAAGCCCGGATTTGACGCCGTGCAGATGTCCGTGGGTCATATAAAACCGCACACCGCCGATATCGTAGCAGAAGAACTGGAGGGTGTCCGGCGGACAGCGGTAACGGTCACAGTTGCCGGGCAGCATATGAAAACGGATGTGGCTGTATTCCTCCGCCAGGGTCTCGGCATTGTCGTAGTGATCGCCCAGATGGATCACGGCATCCGGCTTGACCGTGTCGAGGGCAAGACGCATATAGCGCATCGTGCTATGGGAATCGGACATTACCAGTATTCTCATAGTTCACCAACCCTTTCTGCGCTGCATATAGTATAACACGACCATACCATTATAGCAGGAAAATGGACAGGAGGCAATGATATGCAGAAAAAAACTGACGGATTTGATGAATTTTCCCTGCGTCAGGCTGCTGCAATGGCCAAAAGTGAGGCAGGACAGCAGCTTCTCGGGCTGCTGCAGAGCCAGCACGGCGATCAGCTGCACAGTGCAATGCAGCAGGCAAAGGCAGGAAATTTTGCTCAGGTAAAGGAAATGATGGAAGCGATGATGGCCTCCGAGCAGGCGCAGCAGCTTCTGAAAAAGATGCAGGAGTAGACTATGGATGCAATGGAAGAAAAGCTGAACGCGATCCTTGGAAATCCGCAGATGATGCAGCAGATCATGTCTATGGCGCAGGCGATGGGCAGCCAGCAGGAAGATCCGAAGCCGGAGCCGCCACCGCCGCAAAATAACAGCCCGGGATTGGATCTGGCCATGATCCAGAAGCTCAGCGGCATTGCCCGGCAGTCAAGCATTGACAAAAATCAGCAGAATTTGCTCCGCGCGCTGACACCTTACCTGAGCAGGGAGCGGATCGTTAAGCTGGAAAAGGCAATGCGTGCCGCAAAGATCGCCGGCATCGCGTCTACGGCGCTGGCAGGCTCAGGAATATCACTACTTTCAGGCAGGTGAAGCTTATGTATAACCGTTATATCCCACAGCCGGACGGCACATTCCGCCGCAATTACATCCCGGATCCACCGCCGCCACCGCCACCAAGGCCGGCACCGCCACCGCCGGAGCAGGACTGTCCTCCACCGCAGCCGGAATGTCCGCCGCCGCCGAATCCGGAAAAACCACGGCACTGTCCGCCGTGCCAGCAAAACACGGGGGCAGGGGATTTTCTGCGCCGTTTGCTGCCTAAAAACTTAGATACCGGCGATTTGATGGTGATCATATTGCTGCTTTTGATGGCAGGGGACAGCGCAGAGGATAAAAATATCGCACTGCTGACATTAGCGCTGTATCTGTTTATGTAAAAAGGAGATGCCCGCCAAGATTGGCGGGCATTCGTTATTGCATACGCTGCCTTGGCCCCTTCTCTGAGGGGGCTGGCGCGCGTTCAGCGCGACTGGGGGAGTTAACTCCCTCCGTCTTCGCCTTTGGCGAAGCCACCTCCCTCAGTGAGGGAGGCGAGGGTGGATGCTTATTTGGCAACAAAGCCGACTTTTTTGTAGACCTTGCGCAGGGTCTTTTCGGCAACATAGCTTGCCTTCTGTGCGCCGTCGCGGAACACGCCCTCCAGGTAACCCTTGTCCTTCATCAGACGGGTGGCTTCCTCACGGATGGGGCGCAGCATTTCCACCACAGCCTCGCCAACGGCAGGCTTGAACTTGCCGTAGCCGCAGCCGGCAAACTCTTTTTCGATCTCATCATAGCTCTTGCCGGTGACGGCGCTGTAAACGGTCATCAGGTTAGCAACACCGGGCTTGTTTTCCTTGTCATAACGGACGCAGTTTTCCATGTCGGAGTCGGTGATGGCGCGCTTAAACTGCTTCATGATCACTTCAGGTGCATCCATCAGCAGGACGCGGCCGGTGTCCTCATCCTCAGATTTGGACATCTTGGCGGTGGGATTGGTCAGGCTCATGATCCGGGCGCCCACCTTGGGAACATAGGGCTCGGGGATCTTGAAAACATCGCCGTAAACGCCGTTGAAGCGGCGGGCAATGGTATGGCACAGCTCTACATGCTGCTTCTGATCCTCACCAACAGGGACAAAGTCCGGCTGGTACAGCAGAATATCCGCTGCCATCAGGCTGGGGTATGTAAACAGACCGCCGTTGATATTATCGGCATTTTTGGCAGACTTGTCCTTAAACTGAGTCATACGGCTCAGCTCGCCGAACATAGAGTAGCAGTTCAAGACCCAGCCCAGCTCCGCGTGCTGATGGACATGGCTCTGGATGAACAGGGTGTTCTTCTCCGGATCCAAGCCGCAGGCAATGTACTGTGCCAGCTGCTCCAGGGTACGGCGACGCAGAGAAGCAGGATCCTGGCGGACGGTGATGGCGTGCAGGTCTGCCATAAAGTAGAAGCAGTCAAATTCATCGGCACGCTCTTTCCAGTTCTTGATGGCGCCCAGGTAGCTTCCCAGGGTCAGATCGCCGGAGGGCTTGATGCCGGACAGCATTCTTTTCTTTGCTACAGTTTCTTCCATAATGGATTCACCTCGTAATTTCCATATCAATATCCGCATTTTAACACAAGCGCGTGAAAAACGCAATCAAAAATTGACTTTAGTGGCGGAAGATGGTATAGTATTTGCAGAAATTCTGAGAATTGAGGGAATGACTATGGATTATCAAGCATTGGCACAGCTGCTTTTTCCCAATGTAACCGATACGCCCGAGATGCTGGAGGAAAAATACCCCGTCCGTCAGCTGCCGGAGGGTGCGGTCGTTACCCGTATGGCGCCGTCTCCCACCGGCTTTGTCCACCTGGGCAATCTGGTGCAGGGCTTAACTGCGGAGCGGATGGCGCATCAGAGCGGCGGCGTGCTGTTTTTGCGTGTGGAAGATACCGATGCCAAGCGGGAAGTTCCCGGCGCAGTTGAGGTACTGATCGACACGCTGAAGCACTATGGCATTGCATTTGACGAAGGCGCTACTCATAATGGCGATAACGGCATCTACGGCCCTTACCGCCAGCGGCAGCGGGCAGATATCTACCATGTCTATGCCAAGAAGCTGGTAGAGCAGGGAATGGCATATCCTTGCTTCTGCACCGAGCAGGAGCTGGCTGCTATGCGTGAAAAGCAGGAGGCAAACAAGGAGACCACCGGCTACTATGGCAAGTATGCCATGTGGCGGGATCGCCCCATTGAGGATATCAAGGCACAACTGGATGCCGATAACCCCTGGGTACTGCGCTTCCGCTCGGAGGGCTCTATTGAGAATCAGTTTAAGTTTGACGATCTTGTCAAGGGTAAGCTGACCATCACGGAAAATGATGTGGACCATGTGCTGCTGAAATCTGACGGCATACCCACTTATCACTTTGCCCACGCGGTAGACGATCATCTGATGCGCACCACCCATGTCGTCCGCGGTGACGAGTGGCTGGCGACGCTTCCGTTCCACATTCAGCTGTTTAAGGCGCTGGGCTTCAAGCTGCCCAAGTATGTCCACATCGGACCGCTGATGAAGATGGACGGCACCTCCAAGCGTAAGCTTTCCAAGCGCAAGGATCCGGAGCTGGCTCTGACCTTCTATAAGGCAGAGGGCTTCCCGGTGAAGGCAGTTTATGAGTATATTATGACCATTCTCAACTCCAATTTTGAGGATTGGCGCAGAGCGGAGCCCGACAAGGAGGCAACGGAGTTTAAGTTCAGCCCCAAGAAGCTGAATCCTGCCGGCAGTCTGTTTGACTATGCCAAGCTGACTGATGTTTCCAAGAATGTCATCTCCAAGATGGATGCAGAGACGGTCTACGAGCTGCTTTTGGAGTGGGCGCAGGAATTTGATCCTGAATTTGG
Organism: Oscillospiraceae bacterium; assembly: GCA_017410075.1. GTDB lineage: Bacteria > Bacillota > Clostridia > Oscillospirales > Oscillospiraceae > Faecousia. Next base: position 24,759 of record JAFQRK010000022.1, read on the forward strand.
CGAAAAGCTGGCTGCGGATAGAGCTTTTGCGGTATCCATTCTGGCGATCGGACGCGGCGGCAGGAAGCCGAGAAAGGATCTTGCCACTTGGAAAGAGGCCAAGCCTTATATGGGCTTCTTCTATGACGAATATCTGGAAACGCCGGTATTTAACGAAAAGTTTGACAAGGGTCTCATCCGTTATGTTCTCGAGCGATTCGTCGGATCCTACGACCCTTCAGACGACTCTGCAGCCTGGTTTGAAAAGGTCAAGGATATCACCACCGCTATCGGATTTACTACCGATATGAAGGCGTACAAGGCCGATCCTGCGGCTTATCCCGGAACGGTGGCGGATGTGTCCACCTTTATCCGTCAGGCGGTTACCGGCAAGACCAACGCCCCTGACCTGCATACGGTTATGCAGATCCTGGGTAAGGAGCGTTCTCTGGAGAGAATTGCTAAGGTTATCGCAACGCTGTAATAAGAAAACCCCCAACGATTTCGTTGGGGGTTTTACATCTAATTGTCATTCCGAGCCAGTGCGCACACTGGCGTGGGAATCCCCTAAATACCAGGAGATTGCCACACCAGTGACATCGGTCACTGGTTCGCAATGACAGCAATTTTTAGGCTTCCAAAGATTTAACAAATGCGACTTTGTCCTCGGCTTTGTAGAAGGCAGAGCCAGCGACCAGCACATTTGCGCCGTTCTCTTTGCAGATTTGCGCGGTGACTGTATCCACACCGCCGTCAACTTCCAGATGGCAGCCGGGCTTGTGGGTGTCGATCATTTCCTTCAGCTTCTTCAGCTTGGGCATCATATCCGCCATAAACTTCTGACCGCCGAAGCCGGGCTCCACCGTCATCACCAGCACCAGATCACACTTGTGCAGGTAGCGCAGCACCGCCTCTGCCGGGGTCTTGGGCTTAACAACGATTCCGGGCTTGACGCCGTTGGCAATGATCTTATCCAAAGTGGCATCAATGTTCTCAGGTGTGTCGGATTCCACATGGATGGTCAGATAATCCGCACCGGCCTTGCAGAATTCGTCCACATACCGGATAGGGGTGTCGATCATCAGATGTACATCCAGCACCATATTGGTGATGGGGCGCAGCGCCTTGACCATAGAGTAGCCAAAGGAAATATTGGGAACGAAATGCCCGTCCATAATGTCTACATGCAGCCACTTTGCGCCGGCGCGTTCGGTCATTTCAATGTCCCGCTGCAGATTCACATAGTCTGCAGACAGCATAGAAGGAGAAATAATCGCCATATCAGTACCTCCTAAGAAAAGTAAAAAGAAATCCGGAGGCGAGTGCCTCCGGATTTTTGGTGGGCGAGGCGGGACTTGAACCCGCACGTCCGCAGTGAACACTAGAACCTGAATCTAGCGAGTCTACCAATTCCACCACTCGCCCATATGTAGTTGCTCGTTACAGCCCCCGTATCATAGCACGATATTTCCCGTTTGTCAACAGGAAATTTGATAAATTTTCAGAAAATTTTTAGTCCTTGTAATAGAGCATACAATGGCAATATCCTTTGAAATCCGGGTCAGCGATCTGTGCCTTAAATTCGGTGCAGATGCACTTATTATCCTCTGTACGCTCCAGGCGGCAGGGGCAGTAACCGCCGGTGCGCTTCAAGCCCTCCCGAATGGTGGCAACCATTTCCTTATCCTCGTTTAAGCGAACAGCCATCATATTCACATCCTTCCGAAATTATTATAGCAAATTTGTCAAGGGTTGGTAAATACGGCTTGACAAACTCCGGGGTGTATGCTAGAATACTTTGGCAATCAAATATTGCTTTCGGCTTGGAGTGATACCCAAGAGGCCGAAGGGGCTCCCCTGCTAAGGGAGTAGGCGTCTAAAAAGCGCGCGAGGGTTCAAATCCCTCTCACTCCGCCAGAAAAACCGACTTGTTTCGACAAGTCGGTTTTTCAACTAAGTGCGCCTTTCGGCGCGTGAAGTTTGCGTTGCAAGTGAAGTTGTCCTGCGGACAGTGAAGTTTCTGCGGAAGTGAGTAGCGCACTTAACTTAACTTTGCGCGACAGCACAAAACTTCACTATGCCGTTAGGTATAACATCACATCGGCATCAGCCGATGCTTCACTAAAAACTGCGAGAGTCCGAATTCATGCGCAAAACGGAAAATATATCTTTTTTATAGTCCTTGCACAATAAAAAGACCATCCATATGGATGGTCTTTTTGCTATGATATTTATGCGAGAGGGATTTGAAAATCTGGAAAGGTTTGGATGGTCTTCTTTATTTACCGCTTAATGCTTGTACTGGCGGTGAAGCTGCTCTTGTAGCTGCCGCTGTAGGCGCGGACGGTGTACTGGTAGGTCACGCCGGCCTTTGCCGTGGTGTCGGTATAGCTCAGAGCCGTGGTGGTCTTGATGGATGCCCAGCTGCCCCACTTGCCGCCG
>JAFQRK010000023.1 GCA_017410075.1 Oscillospiraceae bacterium
CGAACCGTCGACCTCCAGCGTGACAGGCTGGCGTGCTAACCGACTGCACCACAGGGCCAGATGTATGGTGGGAACAACAGGGCTCGAACCTGTGACCTCCTGCTTGTAAGGCAGATGCTCTCCCAGCTGAGCTATGCTCCCAAACCGATCGCATAAGCTTATTGCCTCAGCGACGGGTTTTATTATACACATCCTATATCTGTTTGTCAAGCATTTTTTTGCAGTTTTTTGGACGATTTTTTCCAGCAAAATGCAGCCTATTCCTCCCCCGGACCGCCGCTTGCCGCCATACCCGCCACATAGGCCGTCGCCCAGGCGATCTGCAGGTTGAAGCCGCCGGTATAGGCATCGCAGTCAATGATCTCGCCGGCAAAATACAGCCCCGAAACCAGCTTGGATCCTATCGTCTTGGGGTCGATCTCCGATACCTTCACGCCGCCGGAGGTGATGATGGCTTCCGCCACCGGTCGCTTACCGGTGATCTCCACAGAAAAGGCCTTCAAATTCTCTACCAGCGCCCTGCGCTGCTGCTTTGTCAGGCTGTTTGCCTGCATATCCGGCGCGATGGCACATCTGCGCAGGATTACCGGGATCATAGATCTGGGCAGCAGATCTGTCAGCGCATTCTCCATCGTCCGGTTCTTATACATCTCCAGATCGCGCAGGATGCGGCTGTCCAGTTTTCCTTCATCCAGCGCAGGCTTCAGGTCGATAACAAGCCTGCAGCTGCCCTTCATATGGGCGCTGGCGCTGAGCACCGTCGGCCCGGATACGCCAAAATGGGTGAACAGCAGCTCGCCGAAGTCCTTATACAGCACCTTATTTTTTTCGTTGATCAGCTTGACCCCAACATTGCGCAGGCTCAGACCCTGCATCTGCTGGCAGTCCTCCCCTGCCGTTTCCAGCGGCACCAGAGAGCCCTCGGTCTGGGTAACCGTGTGTCCCAGTGCTGCCGCCATAGCATAGCCGTCACCGGTAGAGCCGGTGGTAGGATAGCTCAAGCCGCCGGTGGCCAGAATGACCCAGCTTGCAGCAATCGTCTCATTTTCCGTCCGAACGCCGCTGACACCAGCCTTTTCCGTCATGATCTTCTTCACTCTGGCAGTGCGGACAGTCACCTTTTGCCGGCGCAATTCATTTTGCAGGCATTCCAAAACAGATTGGGACTTATCCGTTACAGGAAACACACGGTTGCCCCGTTCAGTTTTCAGTGCGCAGCCACGGTCTTCAAAAAAGCGCATCACCTTTTCCGGCGGACACGCCGCCATCGCGCTGTACAAAAAGCGACCGTTTCGCGGCACATTTTGCAGCACTTCCTGCTCCGTACAATTGTTGGTTACATTGCATCTGCCCTTGCCGGTGATCAGCAATTTCTTACCCAGCCGGTCGTTGCGCTCCAGCAAAAGCACCTTCTGCCCCTGCTGCGCCGCGGTAATGGCAGCAAACATTCCTGCCGGGCCGCCGCCGATCACAATGCCGTCAAATGTCATAGCGTATCATCCTGCTTTTCGTAAACATTATATTCTTCCCAGATATGCTCCAGAGCAGTAAATGTCTGCCCCAGCTCCTTCTCCCGCTTGGCGGCCAGCGCCACGATCAGGGCATTGACCAGACTCAGCGGTGCAACCAAAGAGTCCACCAGAGATACCATATCGCTTTTTGCCAGCAGCACATGGTCGCAGGCCTGACCCAGCGGTGACAGGCGGCTGTCCGTAACGCCGATGACCGTTGCACCGGTGGAACGGCAATACTGGGCGCCCTTGGCGGTGGTGGATGAATATCTGGGGAAGCTGAACGCGATCACCGCATCCTCAGGGCCTACGCCGACGATCTGCTCAAACATTTCGCCGGCACCGGAGGCGGTAACGATATGGACATTGCGGAACATATAGTTTAAGTAATAGCCCAGGAAATTGGCCAGGGTGGCGGCAGAACGAACACCGAGAATATACACCCGCTTCGCCTTTAATATAGCGTTCACCGCAGTCTGAAATTCATCTCTGTCCAGAGTCTCATCGGTCTTGCGCAGTTTTTCAATATCCGTCTGCAGCACACTGGAGATAATATCCTGGTCGCCGATCCGGTCATTGGTCACTTCAATGCGCTGTACCGATGTCAGGCGGTTTGCCACCATCTCCTGAATGGCCTTTTGCATACTGGGATAGCCGTCAAAGCCCAATTCCACAGCAAAACGGACAACGGTGGATTCTGATACGCCCACCACTTTGCCCAGGCGGCTTGCAGTCATAAACGCAGCCTTGTCATAAGATTCGGTGATATATTGTGCCAAACGGCGCTGACCCTTGGAAAAAGTGGGCATTTTGCTCTGCAGCACCGCCAAAATATTGTTATTCATCACATTCTGCCTTCTTTCCGTAATGATTATGACCATAATAACAGTTTTCCTGCATTTTTGCAAGATGCCGCCGCAAAAATTGCAAAAAATCGTCCCCACAAAGGGGACGATTTTACAGATCTGCAATTTCTTCTTTCGTTAAGTACCGCCATTTTCCCAGAGGCAGATCTCCCAGCTTCAGGCTTCCCTCGCTGATGCGGCGAAGCCTGTACACCTGCATTTGCGCCGCCTCACACATTCTTCGGATCTGCCGGTTTCTTCCCTCGTGAATCGTAACGAGAAGTTTGGCTTTTCCGCTATCTTGCCACAAAAGCCGAACTTCCGGCTTTCGAATCGTATAGTCATCCAAGGTGATCGGCCGCGCCAAAAGCGCCGGCGATGCATTGTGATAGCCCGTAACCCAAACCTCGTAAGTCTTATTTACATTGTGCCGGGGATGCATCATAGCATTGGCAAATGCGCCGTCATTGGTCATCAAAAGCAGCCCTTCGGAATCCATATCCAGCCGGCCCACGGGATATACCCGTGCAGGACAGTCCTGCACCAGTTCCATCACGGTCTTTCTGCCCCGGTCGTCAGAAACTGTGGTGACATAGCCTCTGGGCTTGTGGAGCAGGATGTAAACATTCTCCGAAACGGATGGGAGCATGCTCCCATCCAGCAGGATCTCATCCTTTTCCGGATCTGCGCTTTCACCCAGCAGCGCAATGCGGCCGTTGACAGTCACCCGTCCGTCGGTGATCATTTTTTCTGCCGCCCGTCGGGAAGCCACGCCGCGGCCGGACAGTATTTTTTGTAATCGTTCGGTCATCATGCGCCTCCAAACAACCGTTTCCAAAAAGGTTTCTTTTCCGTAATTTTGATCTGCTCCACCGTCTGCCCGTATATCACCGGAACTTTTCCGACAGTATGCCCGTCCAGAAGGACATACGCATAGCCGGCATCGCCGCCGCGCACCACCGGCGCATAGTCGAACTCCGCCCCGGACAGCACGGTTTGGGGCTGCTCCTGCGCAGTCAGAGAAAAAGAAAAATCTTCTGCCGCCACCAGCTGCACCGTTTCCGCGTCACCGCCCAGCACTGTTCGCTCGCCTAAAATGTCCCCTGCGCGGATGATGACTCTGTTCTCATACCGGCTGAAGCCATCCTCCAGCAGGAGCTGATGGTCTGCCCAGTCGTTGCCGTCATTGATGGTCACGCAGATCAGCCGGCGGCCATCCCGCTGGGCGCTGGAAACCAGGATCCGCCCTGCAGCCTTGGTGTAGCCGGTCTTAACGCCTTCCGCTCCCTCTATACGCCACAGAAGCTTGTTGTGATTTTGCAGGCTGCGCTCCCCAATGCGCACGGATTTTGTGGAGACCGTCTGCGCAAAGATCGGGTTTTGCATAGCATAAGCAGTCAGCACCGCCAGATCTCTGGCTGTGGAATAATGGTGGGGACTGTCCAGCCCGTTGGGGTTTTCAAAATTCGTACCCGTCAGGCCCAAACGGTATGCCTTGTCATTCATCATCTGCACAAAGCCTTCCACCGTTCCACCGCAGTAGATGGCCAGCGCCACAGCAGCATCGTTTCCGCTTTGCAGCATCAGGCCGTACAAAAGCTCCTGAAGGGTCAGGATCTCCCCCTCTTTCAGATACATCGAGGAGCCTTCAATACCCACCGCTTCCTTTGGGATGCGCATTCTGTCCAGAACATTGCATTGCTCACACACCAAAAGCGCCGTCATAATCTTCGTTGTACTGGCGATCAGGCTGCGGCTATAGGCGTCTTTTTCATAAATTACCCGGCCGGTTTCGGCATCCACCAGGATCGCCTTTTGCGCGGAGATCGCCTGTGCCCGGCAAGGTAGAATCAGGACGGCAGCCATCAGCGCAGCCGCCGTCCGAATCAGTCGTTTTTTCATTTTTCTCACCCGCGGTTAGTGTTACCGCAGGAGGAAAAATTATTCTGCCTTCTTTGTGCGGGAGTCGATAAAGGCAGCGATCTTGTCCAGCACATCGGGAACCTGCTCCACGATGCGGTCTGCCGTAGTATTGGGAGGTGTTGCCACCGGCAGCATCCGAACAGAGCCCTCCTTAACGATCAGGAAAGCGATGGGGGTCACCTTCACGCCGCCGCCTGCGCCGCCGCCGAAGGGATTTTCCTGCTTGTTAACATTGCGGGACACATAGTCGCTGCCGCCGCCGCCAAAACCGACACTGACCTTGGAAACGGGAATAATGGTCACGCCGTCAGGTGTGGTGATGGGGTCGCCGACCACGGAATTGACATCCACCATATCGCGGATCTTTGCAATGGTGTTTTCCAGCATATTGGGAAGGGATTGGCTCATTATACAGCACCGCCTTTTCTTAATTTCAGAATTTTCATATATTCACGCAGCACCCGGATGCCGTAACGCAGCCCCAGATGCAGAAGTCTGCCAAGGGTGATCGTAATTTCCAGGTGGGCATCGAAAAGCGTTTTTTCTGCGGTAAAATCGCATTGCACCTGCAGATCCCGCTTTTTGATCACAAAAAACCGCTCCAGCACCGGCACAAGGTTTCCCAGTGCCGCCCAGGCTCTTCCGTAGTTTACCGCCAGGTCACAGGGGTCATCCCCCGCCAGAGTGACCTTCGCCTGCAGTTTTTTTACCCGCAGCTTGCGGCAAAGCAGATCTCCCAAAAAATCCATCAGCGCATCCAGCAACGGAAAAAAGTCCGAAAAGCTTCCGCCTTTTTTCTCCCGGTCCGCCGTTTGCTTCCTGACAGCCTTGTCTGTTTTCTTGTTCTCCGTCTTTTGGGAGGACTTTTTCTTTTTCTTCGACGGATACAGCGAAGGGCGCAGCGGGCCTAATATCAGCCGGGCAGCGGCTCCGCCTTCGTCATATTTTGCCTGAATGCCAAGCGGCAGACACGCCAGCGCCGCGATCACCGCCAGCGCGATCAGCGCGCCCATCAGGCTTCCTCCTGCGCAGGCTCTTGGATCTGCTGCTGTTCCATCTCCTCCAGGATCTCCGGCTCACCGAAGCTCACCTTCTCAATGGGCGGCAGCTCCTCCAATGTGGAGATGCCAAAGGTCCGCAGGAAATTGGGCGTTGTGCGGTACAAAATAGGTCTTCCCGGCACATTTAAGCGGCCGGCTTCTTCGATCAGCTTTTTGTCCAGCAGCGCGCCTACGGAATAGGAGCTGTCCACGCCGCGGATCTGCTCCACCATTGCCTTGGTAGCCGGCTGATAGTAAGCAACGATGGTCAGCGTTTCCAGCTGCGAGGACGACAGCTTCGGGGGCTTACGGGTCTCCAGCGCTTTGGTCACAAAGTCTGCCATTTCGCCGGAGGATACCATCTGATAACCCTTGTCCAGCTTTAAAATACGGATGCCTCTGCGGGCAAACGCCATTTCATCCGCCAGCGCATCGGCAGCAGCTGTAATTTCTTTCACATCGGTTTCCAGCGCCATTGCCAGACGGGAAGCCTCCACCCGTTCTCCGGCAGCGAAGAGGATCGCTTCAATGGCTCTTTGTAATTGTTCCAGTTCCATCAGGACTCCTCCTTTACCGGGATCTCCGCATCCAGGACACGGACATTGGGATTCTCGCCGGAATTATCATCCTCCAGCGTGACCGAGCCGACCTTGCACATTTCCAGAACAGCCAGGAAGGTGGCCACGATCTCAGAGCGGCTCTTGTTTCCCTTAAACAGATTCTTCAGCTTTTCCACACCACGCAGCACCAGCTGACGCAGCACTTCCCTTACCTTTCGGGTGACGGGATAGGGCTCTTTGCCCACAATGCCCTTGAAATTCACCGTCGGCGGCGGCAGACGGCGCTGATTGCGCTCCGCGATCACATCCAGCGACAGCAGCAGATCCTTGACTTCGTGCTGATAGCGATAGGTCTGGCTTCTGTTCAGCGGCTCCGGCTGCTTGACAAACAGGCATCTGCCGATCTCATTTCTGGGCTCCAGCCAGGTAATGGCGGTGCGGATCTGCTCAATGGCTTCCTTGCGCTGCCGTTCGATCAGTGACTGGCGCAGGATGTCCAGCTCCGTCTGGGCTTCCTCCCGTTCGGCAGCAGACAGCAGCATCTTGGTTTTGATCAGCATCAAATGGGACGCCATGGTGATAAACTCGCTGGCGATCTCCATATCCAGCCGCTTCATTTCGTCCAGATATGCCAAATACTGCTCCAGAATCGCTGTGATGGAAACATCCTGGATCTCTATTTTATTTTTGCTCAGCAAAAGGAAAATAACATCCAGCGGACCTTCAAAATCCTCCATTTGCTCCGAGCGAGTATGGACAATTCCTTCCAAACGGTACTGCGGCTCTCCCATAGTGGCTCCTTATAGTTATAATTGAAAACATTATACCACCCTTTTCTCCCGTGCGCAAGTCTTTCCCTGAATTTTCCCCATGATTACCCAGCTTTTATACAAAAATGTAGGGCAGGGGCTTGCTCCCGCCGAAGCCAAAATAAACAACCGCAGCACAAATCTTCAATGTGCTGCGGTTGAACGCTCGGTAATATTATCTTTCATCTGTAATAAAATGCTTCACGGTTTTTACAGGGTTTGTAAGCTCTGTTCTAAAAAATTCAGGATACATCTTTACATCCTCATCCAGTGAAACCCATTTTAGATGTTCTTTGCTGTCATCTTCCGTAAAGCTCTCACTGATAGGCGCAAAATCTTCCGGTACGTCCATATAGAAAAAGAACGATATCTCGTAAATCAGTTTGCCACGATTAGAAGAAGCATCCCCGTAGAAATAGTTTTCATGTACGAAGCCAAGACGGTCTATCTCCATTTGATTGCCCGTTTCTTCAAACACCTCACGGACAATAGCTTCCTCTGCCGTTTCGCCAAATTTGATTCTTCCGCCGACAGAATAGAGATAGTCAGCTCTTTCGTTACCGACCATCAATATTTTTCCGTCTTTCATAACAATCGCGCCTACACGAATATTCAAAATGCCATCATCGCAGGCTACACACATATCCTTGTTCATTTTAATCTTCATTCTTGCCGATGGACATAATGTCGTAGGGCGTGGTCTGGTAGACGAAATAATTGAGCCAGTTTGAAAACAGCAGATTGGCGTGTCCGCGCCAACGGACAATGGGCTCTTTGGTATCGTCGTCATTGGGATAGTAATTTTTTGGAACGCTGATGGGCAGTCCCTGATTCTTGTCCCGCAGGTATTCGCTTTGAAGCGTCAGCGGATCGTACTCGGAATGGCCGGTAATGAAGATCTGCCTGCCGCCCTTGGTGGCAATGGCATACACACCGCTTTCCTGGGAAGACGCCAAGATCTTCAGCTCCGGAACTTTCTCGATATCCTCCCGCAGCACTGTGGTGTGCCGGGAATGGGGCACCCAGAACTGATCGTCAAAGCCCCGCAGCAGGATGGAGCGCTTATAATCCGCGCTATGGGGAAATACGCCGAACATTTTTTCCGGCAGCGCCACCTTATCTACACCGTAGTGGTAGTAAAGTCCCGCCTGCGCGCCCCAGCAGATATGGAAAGTGGAATGGACATGGGTCTTGCTCCACTCCATTATTTCACACAGCTCCGGCCAATAGTCCACATCTTCAAACGCCAGCTTTTCCACCGGTGCACCGGTGATCACCATACCGTCAAACTTGCGGTCTTTCAGCTCGTCAAAGCTTTTGTAAAAAGAAAGCATATGCTCCTGGGAGGTGTTCTTGGACTGGTGCGTCGTGGTGTGCATCAGCTCCAGATTCACCTGCAGAGGCGTATTGCCCAGCAATCGGCTCAGCTGGGTCTCCGTGGTGATCTTGGTGGGCATCAGATTCAGCAGCACGATCTCCAGCGGACGGATATCCTGGGTCAGCGCACGGTTTTGCGGCATTACAAAAATATTCTCCTGCTGCAGCGTTTCTGCTGCCGGCAGATCATTGGGGATTCTGATAGGCATATAGCGCTTCCCCCTTTCTAACAAGATGTTACATTATCTTACCCGATATTCTCCATTTTGTCAATTCTTGTTCCCCGGTAGTAGTGCATCAGAATTTCCTCATAGGTACTGCCGTTTCTGGCCATAGCATCAGCCCCGTATTGGCTCATCCCTACCCGATGCCCCTTGCCCAGGGTTTCCACGGTGATCCCGTCGGCCTGCGCCGTCATTGTAAATGCGGTGGAGTTCAGCCCCAGCAGCTCCCGCAGGTGGATGCCGGTATAGGTAATACCCCCGATCACCATCGTCTGCACCCCGTCACCTGCCGTAAAAGTCCGCTTCCCCAGCCAGCTTTTTGGCGTACCGGACAGCCGGCGTCCCAACGCAGCCTGAAATTCCTCCGCGGTAAAATACTTTTCTTCCCAGTACTTGTCCGCATTTTCCTCTCCGGGGCTGTCCACCGCCTGCAGATACGGGATCACTTCTCCCCACACCGCCAGCGCCTCCTCTGTCCTGCCGCCGGAGCAGGAAAAATAAGTGGCCTCGATGTATTCGCCCTCATAGGTCAGAACCTGTCCCCTCGTTTCCTCTACCGCACGGGCTATTTTTTCCAATGCTGCTACGCTTTCTCCACTTTCCAAAAAGCTTTCCTTTGTGGTATAGGCCTGGCAGCAGCTATGGCTTGTGCAAACTGCAGCATTATCGTGGCGATCCTGCCTTGCCATCCTGCGCATAACATAGGTTCTTGCCACCACCGCCTGGGCTTTCAAGGCTTCGATCTCAAACTCCGCCGGCATTTCCGCCATCACCACGCCCAGTACATATTGCTCCAGCTCCATAACATATACGCCATTCTCCTGGGTCAGCACCGGCAGATATGTAGTCTGTTCTGAAAGGGCATCGTGCAGCTGTGTCGGCTGCACAGTGGTCAGCGGCTCCTCCTTTGGCGCTTGCTTTGCTGTGCTCAGCAGCACCCGGGGCAATACGATCCCCAGCGCCACCGCCAAAACCACGGGTTTCCACTTTCTGTCCATATGCATCCCTCCCGATTCTTATTGTATCAGTCGGGCGCATCCCAATTTGTCGAAGTCTGGGGAAAGCATTTCCAAATTTCACCCTGTTCTTGACATCGTTGCCCAGGATTAGTATAATTTATACAGAATTTATTCGAAAGGTGCCAACAGAATGAACCGAGGCCTAAAACGAATTTTACCGATCCTGCTTGTGATCGTGATCATAGTCAGCTGCGTCTGGTATCTGTTTGTCTATGACCGGGGTTTCACCCGGGATTTTCTGCTGAGTCAGGCCCGCTTTTTTGAGGAGCGCGGCAACCACGACATTGCATCCTGGCTTTACTCCGCCGCATATATACAGACAAACGAGAACGAAAATGTTGCCATTGAGCTGGCGGATCATTTCAAATCCATCGGAAACTACACCAAGGCAGAGGTTGCCCTGACCGACGCCATTGCCGACGGCGGCTCTGTGGAGCTGTACATCGCCCTGTGCAAGACCTATATTGAGCAAAACAAGCTGCTTGACGCCGTTACGATGCTGGACAACATTTCCGATCCCACCATCAAGGCACAGCTGGACGCGCTACGACCCAAGCTGCCGCAGACCAGTGCCGAGCCCGGCTTCTACAGTCAGTACATCACCGTGACGCTCTCCGATTACGAGGGTACGCTTTACACCACCACCGACGGCACATATCCCTCCGTGGATGATGCCCCCAGCACCGGCGAGTTTACCCTGGTCAGCGGCGAGAACCGGATCTTTGCGCTGGTCCTTGGCGAAAACGGCTTGGTCAGCCCCCTTGCCATCTACGGCTACACTGTGGGAGGCGTCGTGGAAGAAGTCACCCTTAAAGACAGCGTGATCGACGCTGCTGTCCGTAAAAAGCTGGGTGTTTCCGCCGACGCAAAGTTGCAGACCGATCAGCTTTGGTCGATCACCTCTTTGAAGCTTACCGACGGTGTGAAAAGTTACGACGACCTGGCTTATCTTACCGGTCTTGAGGTTCTGAACATCCAAAACGGCACCGGAGATTCTCTGGAAAGTCTGCGCAATCTCTCCTACCTGAATCAGCTGATCCTTACCGATTGTCTGGTCAGCACAGAAGATCTGCAGATCATCGGCGCATTGCCCAGTCTGACGAAGCTCACACTGACCGGCTGCAGCCTTTCCAGCATTGAGAATCTAAGCACCGCGTCCAAGCTGACCACCTTAAACCTCAGCAACAACGCCATTCGGGATCTGTCTCCGCTCTCGTTTATGACCGGACTGACAGAGCTGAATCTAAGCCACAATGCGCTGAACTCTCTGAATGCGCTCAGCTCCCTCACCTCCTTAAAGGTGCTGGATGTTTCCTACAATTCCCTTTCCTCTGTTGCGCCGCTGGGCAGCTGCAAATCTCTGACCAAGCTGTATATTGGCAACAACACTCTGGAAAACCTCTCCGGTCTGGAGAGCATTCCGGGTCTTGCCACCCTTTCCGCACCGTTCAACTCTCTTAACGATGTTACCGCGCTGCAAACTATGGATTCCATCACCACGCTGGACATCTCCAGCAACAAGCTGCAAGACATCAGCTGCCTTGCTTCTCTTGATAATCTGCAGAAGCTGAACTTCTCCCGCAATCAGGTGAAGAAGCTGCCGGAATGGGAATTGGACTGTGCCCTGGTCACCATCGACGGCTCCTATAATGAGCTGGGCTCCATCACCACCCTGGCTGGCTATAAGCACCTGAACGAGGTGATTATGGACTATAACAAGCTTTACTATGTCAATTCCCTTGCCAACTGTCCTAAGCTGATCAAGGTCAGCGTCTACGGCAACGAGATCGACGATGTATCCGAGCTGACAAAGAAAGACATCATTGTCAATTACAATCCCATCTGACAAAAAGATCCCCTCCGCACGGAGGGGATCTTTTCTTATATCTTTTCCAAAATCAGCGCCAGAGCTGCCTCTGCCGCCTGCCGGCGGACAGCCTCCCGATCGCCTTCAAAATAACACGGCACCACTTCGCTGCAGTCTTCGCCTGCAAAGCCGATGAACACCGTTCCCACCGGATTGCCGATTTCATCACCGCCGGGGCCTGCCAGTCCGGTGACAGACACCGCCACATCTGCGTTCAGCACCTTTCGCGCGCCTACGGCCATTGCCTCCGCCACCGGAGCAGAAACCGCACCGTGCTGTGCAAGCAGCTTCTCATCAACTCCCAGCACATTTTGCTTCACGGCGTTGGTATAGCTGATGATGCCGCCCTTATATACTGCAGATGCCCCGGAAACGCCGGTCAGCAGCTGCCCGATCATACCGCCGGTGCAGCTTTCTGCCGTAGCCAGGGTCTTGCCGGACAACTTATGAATGACCTCAGATACCAGGCTCGTCATGGTACTTCACCGTAACCTTTTCATAGGTGTCCAGCGCCTTTTGGATCAGAGCTTCCCGATCCAGATTGCGCTCTGCATTGATGACCTGACCCAGGGTAGGCTTGGTCTTGGGGTGCTTGGGCGTAAAGACCGTACAGCAGTCTTCATAGGGCAAAATAGAGGTTTCCAGCGTGCCGATCTTTCTTGCGATGGTCACGATCTCCTCCTTGTCCATTCCCACCAGGGGCATAAACACGGGAATATCCACCACCGCGCCGGTGACGGTCATGGCCTCCATAGTCTGGGACGCCACCTGACCTAAGTTTTCACCGGTGATCAGCGCGCCGCAGCCGTGCTGCTTGGCAATGCGCTGGGCGATCTCCATCATAAACCGCCGCATGATCAGGGTGAAGAATTCCTCAGGACAGTTATCCCGGATGGCTTCCTGAATCTCGGTAAAAGAGACGATATCCACAGTCATCCGACCGCTGTAGCGGGTAACCAGCCGCGCCAGCTCCAGTACCTTGTCCTTGGCAAGCTGAGAGGTGTAGGGATAGGAGAAGAAGTGGACACACTCGATCTCCACGCCCCGCTTGGCGATCATATACGCCGCTACGGGAGAATCGATGCCGCCGGACAGCAGGCACATCGCCCGACCGCCAACGCCGGTAGGCAGACCGCCTGCACCGGGCTGTGCAGGGCCGTGAACATAGGCTGCCAGATCCCGGATCTCCACATAAACCGTGTAGTCCGGATGATGCACATCCACCGCAACAGAGGGATGGGCTTCTGCCAGCCGGCCGCCGATCTCCTGAGAAATAGCAATGGAAGTCATAGGGAATCGCTTATCGGAGCGCTTGGACTCCACCTTGAAGGACTTAGCGCAGTCCAGATCGTCGCCCAGATACTCCTCAATGGCGTTAAAAATGGAATCCATATTTTTCTCGCAGGGACGGCAACGGCAAAGGCTTACCACACCGAAAATGGAGTTGCAGGCCTCCCAGGCGCCGTCAATGTCACAATTATCATCCATCGGCTCCACATAGACGGTGGACTGGATCAAATACACATCAAAATTGCCGTAGGCCTTCATACGGCGGCGAATATTCTGCCGCAGTTTGCTTTCAAACTGCCGCTTATTTGCGCCTTTGAGCACAATTTCGCCCAGTTTTAACAGGAAAATTTCTTTCATGCTTCTCATCCTTCATCAAATTTCCAGATTGACCACCCGGTACTGGATGGCCTCCGCGATATGCTTGGGCTGGATCGCATCGCTGCCGTCCAAGTCAGCAACCGTCCGCGCCACCTTCAAAATCCGGTCAAAGCTTCTTGCCGTCAGACCCATAGCGTCAAACGCCTGCTTCATAAGGGCAGCGCATTGATCGTCCAGCTCGCAGAATGCGCGCATTTCGTCCGGGCCCATACGGGCATTGCACATATTGCCCTGGCCGTCGAAACGCTTATGCTGCCGTTCTCTGGCGGCATCCACCCGCTGCTTGACAGCGGCAGAGGGCTCCGCCTCCGCCCGTTCCCGCAGCTCCTCAAAATGTACTGCCGGTACTTCCACCACAATGTCGATGCGGTCCAGCAGCGGACCGGAGATCCGGCTGCGGTACTCCCGTACCGACCGCTCCGAGCAGGTGCAGCGACCGCCGGGATCGCCATACCAGCCGCATTTGCAGGGATTCATTGCGCAGACCAGCATAAATTCCGACGGATAGCTCACCGCGCCGGAAACACGGGAGATGGTAACGATCCCGTCCTCCAGCGGCTGACGCATCATATCCAGGGTGTCCTTTTTGAATTCCGGCAGCTCGTCCAGAAACAGCACACCCATATGGGCCATAGAGATCTCGCCTGGTCTTGGATTTGTGCCGCCGCCGGCAAGACCGGCGTTGGAAATGGTATGGTGGGGCGACCGGAAAGGCCGCTGGGTCACCAGAGGCTTCTTCGCCGTCAGAAGTCCCATCACAGAGTAGATCTGGCTGACTTCCAGGGATTCCTCCCAGGTCATATCCGGCAAAACAGAGGGCAGCCGCTTGCTAAGCATACTTTTGCCCGAGCCGGGAGGGCCGATCAGCAGCACATTATGGCTGCCTGCAGCCGCCACCTCCAGAGCGCGCTTCACATTTTCCTGACCCAGAACATCCTTGAAATCCGCAATATTGCTTTCGGTTTTTTCCGGCAGCCACAGCGGCTCTTCCTTGAGCTCTGCTTCGCCGTTTAAGCCTGCCACCAGCTCCCGGACGGTGCGGATGCCGTAGACCGCAGGGCCCCGGGCCAAAGTGGCTTCGGCAGCATTTTCATAAGGCACAAACAGCGCCTGAATACCCTCTCTTTTGGCAGCCAGCGCCATAGGCAGTACGCCGGGCACCGCTCTGAGCTGACCGTCCAGGCTGACCTCGCCGATAAAGGCAGAGCTGGATTTGGGTCTGCGGACACCGCCGGCAGCCGCCATAATGCTCAGCAGGATGGGCAGATCGTAATGGGTGCCCGCCTTTTTCACATTGGCAGGGGCAAGATTGACCGTGATCCGGCTGGTGGGGAAAGTCAGACCGGAGTTTTTGACTGCCGCACGGACGCGCTCTCTGGCTTCCTTGACTGCCGCATCGGGAAGGCCCACAATATCAAAACCGGGCAAGCCGTTGGAAATATAGCATTCTGCTACGACACCGTTGCCGTTGATGCCGTTGATTCCCAATGTTTTCACGCTGCAGATCATAGTAATTCTCCCCTTTTCGGCCATTTTCTAACATCATAGCGCATTTGCCCGTAAAACTCAACCCCCTGCAGCCATTCTTGGGTGCAAAATATCTGTATTTTTGTTTACTTTTTCCTCGAAACGGCGGGGAATTTCCCTTTACAAACGAAACGGAAAGTGCTATGATATATGGGACGAAATTTGAATACTTTAGGAGGTATTTCATCTTGGCAAGAAAATTTAAGACTATGGACGGCAATACCGCTGCTGCCCATGTCAGCTATGCCTTTACTGAGGTTGCTGGCATCTACCCCATTACCCCCTCCAGCCCCATGGCCGACAATGTTGACCAGTGGTCCGCTGCAGGCCGTAAAAACATTTTCGGCGATACCGTTAAGGTCGTCGAGATGCAGTCCGAAGCAGGTGCTGCAGGTACCGTTCACGGTTCCCTGGCCGCCGGTGCTCTGACCACCACCTACACCGCTTCTCAGGGTCTGCTGCTGATGATCCCCAATATGTACAAGATCGCCGGCGAGCTGCTGCCCAGCGTGTTCCATGTCTCCGCCCGTACCGTCGCTACCCAGGCGCTGAACATTTTCGGTGACCATTCCGATGTGTATGCCTGCCGTCAGACCGGTTTCGCTATGCTGGCAGAGTCCAATGTTCAGGAAGTTATGGATCTGGGCGCTGTTGCACACCTGGCTTCCATCGAAGGCCGCGTTCCCTTCATCAACTTCTTCGACGGCTTCCGTACCTCTCACGAGATCCAGAAGATCGCTATCTGGGATTACGAAGATCTGAAGGAAATGACCAATATGGAGGCTGTGGAGGAATTCCGCAAGCACTCCCTGAACCCCGAGCGTCCCGCTATGCGCGGCTCTCACGAAAACGACGACATCTTCTTCCAGCACCGCGAGGCTTGCAACAAGTACTACACCGCTCTGCCTGCAGTTGTTGAGAAGTATATGCAGAAGGTCAACGAAAAGCTGGGCACTGACTATCAGCTGTTCAACTACTACGGCGCTGCCGATGCAGACCGCGTCATCGTTGCTATGGGCTCTTTCTGTGATGTGGCTGAGGAAGTCATCGACTATCTGAACGCACACGGCGAGAAGGTGGGTCTGATCAAGGTCCGTCTGTTCCGTCCCTGGAGCTCCAAGCACCTGCTGGCTGCCATCCCCGCAACCGTTAAGAAGATCGCTGTTCTGGACCGCACCAAGGAGCCCGGCTCCCAGGGCGAGCCTCTGTACCAGGATGTGGTTATGGCTCTGGCCAAGGCCGGCAAGAATGACATCACCGTCATCGGCGGCCGTTACGGCCTGGGTTCCAAGGATACCCATCCCGCTTCCGTCTTTGCCGTGTTCGCAGAGCTGGCCAAGGACGAGCCCAAGCACGAGTTCACCATCGGCATTGTTGACGATGTGACCAACCTGTCCCTGCCCGAGACCGTATCCCCCAACACCGCTGCAGAAGGCACCATCGAGTGCAAGTTCTGGGGTCTGGGCGGCGACGGCACTGTCGGTGCAAACAAGAAATCCATCAAGATCATCGGCGACCACACCGACAAGTACGTACAGGCTTACTTCCAGTACGACTCCAAGAAG
>JAFQRK010000024.1 GCA_017410075.1 Oscillospiraceae bacterium
CACCCCCACCGGTTCCACCACCATCCTGAACGCTGTTGTTGCTAAGTCCGTTACCAAGGAAGAGATCAACGCTGCTATGAAGGCTGCTACCACCGAGTCCTACGGCTACACCGAGGATGAGATCGTCTCTTCCGACATCATCGGCATGACCTTCGGTTCTCTGTTCGATGCTACTCAGACCATGGTCTGCGCTCTGCCCGACGGCAAGACTCAGGTTCAGGTCGTTTCCTGGTACGACAACGAGAACTCCTATGTTTCTCAGATGGTCCGCACCATCAAGCACTTCTCCACTCTGCTGTAATTGAGCAGATCGAAGTAAATAATAATCTCCCGGACTTTCGTCCGGGAGATTTTTTTGTTATAAATAAGCAGTGAAGATGGGCGCAAAGGCTTCTCCTGGGAGAAGCTGTCAAAAATCTTGATTTTTGACTGATGAGGGGAATAATAGCACTTAAGAGTTTGCCGTGGCAAAAGCCACGGGTATTACCCTCATCCGTCCACGCTCACGCGTGTCCACCTTCCCACAGGGGAAGGCTTTCTGCCTTATTATACTTTCATCTTCCTCTCCGCCTTGGTGCGGAAATGGTGCTCCAGAACGGGGACAAAGATCAAGCAGGTGATGGCTGCCGTTAAGCCGCCATTATACAGGCAGAAGCCGCCGTGAAGCTTGGGCATGGAGGTGACCAGCAGATAGTGGATCACCGATGCGGCAAAGCCCCAGCGCCAGCCGTATTTATTCACAATGGGGCTCAGTCCGTTGGCGTAGGCCATACCGACGCAGACGGCCTGGGTGTTGATTGCGCAGGCAAATGTGCCGCCCAGCAGCGGCGAGAGCCAGCTGCAAACGGCAGAGGAAACTGCATAGCCCAGCACCAGCGGCAGCACATTCAAGGGATGAGAGCCGGAGTTGCAGCAGGACAGCATACAGAACATAACGCCGAAGGTAACGCCGGTAAAGGGCGCGCCGATCAGATTGTAGGTGGCCAGGATGAACAGCCCGAATACGCCCACATTCATCAAAAAAGGCGCGTTTCCGCAGGCGGCGGAGAAGCTGATGCTTTCCTCCTTGCGGCGCAGCAGCTGCCAGTAATCCTTTGGGGTGCAGCCTAGCAGCAGCGCCAGCAGGATGCAAAGGCCAAACAGACTGCCGCAGAAAATATTGGCGGTCAGCCGGCTGGTCACCGCAAGGTCACCGCTGGTGCTTAAGCTGTCCACATCAAGACCCATGGTCTTAAACAGCGTGGCGTTGATGAGAAATGCCATCATACCCACGGGAACGGCTGCGGAATACAGATCGAAGCCCTTGTGCACCTTGGGGGCGTGCACCAGACCGGCGGGCAGGAAGAAGCCCACGGCAAGGCCGACTGTCAGCGCCAGGACGGCGCCCAGCCAGTTGAAGCCCAGGTATTGGGTGCTGGGATAACGGAAAAGCAGCTCGGAAAACAGCGGAGCAATGCCGGTGGAAAACAGCATAGCATTGACCAGCTTGCCCGGCTTTTCCTTTTTCACCAGGGCATACAGCAGCACGCCCAGGACGGTGGGAAGGATGTTCAGAAGGTTAATGCCCCAGGTGCCAAAGCCAACAGTCAGCAAGAAGGCCAGAGTGGAGACATTGTTGGGCGTTGCCCGGAAAATGACGAACAGCAGCGTGCAGGTCAGCGCCACCAGGCCCGCATTCAGAAAGCTGGCGGCATAACCGCCGATGGCAAAATAGTTGGAGGAGATCTTTGCGGTGGAAGTGGTGATCTTCCAAAGACCGGAGAGCATAGTGCTCCGGTCGGGCATACAGACCGCGGCAATTAAAAATGCAGCGGTGACAAATGCAAAAAACAGCTTCAGGAAACTGGCTTCGGAGAGGTTTTTTATCTTTTTCATAGGTAGCCTCCGGGGTCAGATTTTTTCTGCAGCCTCCACAACATGCTTCATCAGCACAGAAGTTGTGACTGCGCCTACACCGCCGGGAATCGGGGTGATGGCGGCAACAATGGGTTCGATTTCATAGAACACGGCATCGCCGGACATACCGCCCTTGCCTTTGGCGGTAAGCTTGTCTGCGTCCCAATTCATAGAAACATCAATGACCACCTGACCTTCGCGGACAAAATCCCGGGTCAGGCTGTTCAGCTTGCCAGCGGCGGAGATGATAATGTCTGCGTTTCGGCAGATTTCGGCGGTATTCGCTGTTTTTGTGTGACAGACAGTGACGGTGGCATTGCGTTGCAGCAGCATCATAGCGGCAGGCTTGCCCACCACCGGGCTGCGGCCGATGACCGCGGCGTTTTTGCCGGTGCAGTCAATGCCATAGTGATCCAAAATCTCCATACAGGCTGCGGCGGTGCAGGGGGCGAAGCCCAGAGCACAGCCCGTAAATACGCCGGCATTGGAAAGCTGGGTCATACAGTCCACATCTTTTCTGGGGTCAAGCCGGTTGCAGATCTGGGCTTGATCGTCCCGTAAATGCGGGGGCAGGGGGCGCAGCATCAGCACGCCGTGGACGCTTTCGTCGGCATTCAGCTGATCAATGACATCCAGAAGCTGAGCTTTTTCGGCAGTTTCCGGCAGTACGATTTTCCGGATTTCCACGCCGATCTGCTCTGCTCTGGCGGCAGCGCCCTTTTCGTAGGCAAGATCGCTGGCATTCTTGCCAACCCGGAGAATGGCCAGGGTGGGGGCAATGCCCTTGGCGCGCAGCTTGGCGACCCGAAGCTGCAGATCGGCAACCATGGCTTCATTCACTTCTTTTCCAAGTAACAGCTTGGCCATTTGCGGGTCCTCCTTAGATAAGTACTGTACCTTGGCCCCCTCTTTGAGGGGGCTGTCAGCCAAATAGGCTGACTGGGGGAGTGTCCTATCGTAATTGCGACACTCCTGTTGCGGTGTCCGGCAAAAGCTGCACCTGACAAAGCAGCCTTGCTTTCTGCCGACCGCTGCCACTCGCTCAGGTCGCTTGTTCCGCCACCGGCGGCGCTTCCTTCGCTCCCCCTCCGTCACGGCTTGCGCCGTGCCACCTCCCTCAAAGAGGGAGGCAAGGGGGTATTGGGAAATCATTATACGCCAAAACCTTTCCTGACAGATTCGAAGATCTTGTCGGCAATGGGGCAGTAGGTATTCAGCATATCGCTGGCTGTGGCATTGATTTTTTCTGCCACAGGGCGGTCTTTCATCAACTTTGTGTTGATAAATACATTCAACGAAGCGGATTGCAGCGCAGCTTTGCACACCGTCGCGCCGCAGCCGGCATCGGAAACGGCCAATCGGCTGCCTTTTTCCGCAAAAACGGCCATACAGTCAATAGCCTGGCAGCACAGCGCCATAATTTTCAGCGGCACTTGGCAGGCCTGCACAGCGCCGGCTTCCACAGCGGTGTCCCGGCCGGGATCGTCCTTGGGGATGGCGTAAGCCTTGGCTAGAGGCAGGAAATTCACTTCGTCTGCCTCCACCTGGTCAAGCAATTCCTGCTGCAATGTGTCGCATTTTGCCTTTAGCGCGGAAATTTCCGCCTCCACGGCGGCATATTTCGATTTACCCACGGTCAGGGAGGCCACCATATTGCCCAGAGCTGTGCCGATGGCACCTACCAGCGCGGCAGCACCGCCGCCGCCGGGGGTCGGGGTGTCGGAGGATAGAATATCCACAAATTCGCGGCAGGACTTTTGGGTCATATCCATAAGGTGAACTCCTTTCGGGGAAAATGTAGGAATATACCTTGCCTCCCTCCTTGAGGGAGGTGGCACGGCGCAAGCCGTGACGGAGGGGGAGCGAAGGAAGCGCCGCCGGTGGCGGAACAAGCGACCTGAGCGAGTGGCAGCGGTCGGCAGAAAGCAAGGCTGCTTTGTCAGGCGCAGCTTTTGCCGGACACCGCAACAGGAGTGTCGCAATTACGATAGGACACTCCCCCAGTCAGCCTATTTGGCTGACAGCCCCCTCAAAGAGGGGGCCAAGGGTGCGTGCATACAATAAATGTTCCAAAAGCAGAGGCGAGGGTGCGGAGGATTGTCTGGGGGATTGCCACACCAGCCTGAGGGCTGGTTCGCAATGACAGCTGTTTGTGCTTAGAACAAGCCGGAAACCTTACCGGTCTCGGTGTCCACATCCACGCGGCGGTATGCCGGATCTGCGGCAGTACCGGGCATCATAGAGATGGTGCCTGCCATGGGGCAAAGGAACTTGGCGCCGCCGTATTCCAGAATGTCACGGACAGCCAATCTCCAGCCGGTGGGAACGCCTTTCTTGGTAGGATCGTCAGACAAAGACAGATGGGTCTTGACCATCATGGTGCAGTAGTCGGCGTACTTGGGATCGGACTCAAAACGCTGTGCCTTTTCGGTGGCCAGAGGCGCCCAGTCAACGCCGTCGGCGCCGTAGACCTCCTTGGCGATCAGCTCAACTCTCTGGCGCAGGGGCATTTCCAGATCGTAGAGGAACTTGACCTCCACGGGATCTTCGCAGGCTTCCACCACCACACGGGCCAGCTCGGCAGCGCCCTCGCCGCCGTAGCGCCAATGGTTGGATTCGGCACAACGGATGCCCCGCTCGGCGCACAGCTTCTTCAGCAGCGCCACCTCAGCATCGGTGTCGGTGTAGAAGCGGTTGATGCAGACCACGGGATTGATGCCGGACTTTTTAATGGTATTGACATGGTGGAACAGATTGCAGGTACCCTTTTCCAGCAGCTCCAGATTTTCCTCGGTATACTCCTTGGGCAGCGGTGCGCCGGGAGTGACCTTGGGGCCGCCGCCGTGCATCTTCAGGGCGCGGACGGTGGCGACCAGAACGGAAACATTGGGGGTCAGACCGGAAAGACGGGTCTTGACATTCCAAAACTTCTCGAAGCCGATATCGGCGGCGAAGCCGGACTCGGTAACATGGTAATCAAACAGCTTCAGCGCCAGACGGTCGGCGATAACAGAGGACTGACCGATGGCGATATTGGCAAAGGGGCCGGCGTGGATCAGCACGGGCTGATGCTCCACGGAGTAGCACATGGTGGGGTTGATGGTGTTGCGCATCCATGCGGTCATAGCGCCGGCAACATCCAGATCCTCGCAGGTGACAGGCTGGCCGGACTTGGAATAGGCCACAACGATCTTGCCAATGCGATCGCGCAGATCCTTCAGATCCCGGGCAACCGCCAGGATTGCCATCAGTTCGGAGCCAACGGCGATGCCAAACTTGGATTCCATCATAAAGCCGTCCAGACGGCCGCCCATACCGATGATGATATTGCGCAGGCTCTGGGCGCAGAAGTCGATGACCCAGCCCATTTCGATCCGCTTAGGGTCGATATCCAGGCGCTTCAGGCCCTTCTTTGCCAGCCACTCGTCGTTGTTGTTGCGCTCGTGCTGCATACGGGAGGTCAGAGCAACCATCGCCAGATTGTGGGCGTTCATAATGTCGTTGATATCGCCGGTCAGACCCAGAGAAAACTCGGTCATAGGCATCAAGAGCGCATTGCCGCCGCCGGCAGCAGTGCCCTTAACATTCATGGTGGGGCCGCCGGAGGGCTGACGCAGAGCGCCGCCGACATTCTTGCCGATATAGCCCAGACCTTCAATCAGGCCCAGGGAAACGGTGGACTTGCCTTCACCGAAGGGAGTGGGGGTGATGGCAGTGACTTCAATGAACTTGCCGTCGGGCTTGTCCTTCAGGCGGTTCATAACTTTAATAAAGTCGATTTTGGGGGTCTTGCCGTAGGGAATGATCTCATCGGGCAGCAGACCCAACTTTTCCCGGAAATAATCTACGGGAGGCAGATTTTTCTCTGCTTCCTCAGCGATCTGCCAGTCCTTGTAGACGGTGGGGTCCAGCTTTACGATACCCTTTTCGTCTACATACTTACCGTCAACAAAATTGATAGCCATAGTTTTGTCCTCCTTAGGATCAGCATAAATATTTTATCATTTACTAAATAATAAGTCAATAAAAGGCGGGTTATACCGTGGTAACGGTGGCATTTTTGCGAATCAGCTCCAGAACCTTGGACATTAGTACGCTCTGGGTAACGGCGTCCTCCAGCTGCTGGTCATAGCAATCCCGCAACTGCTCCATTGTCAGGCTATTCTGACGGCAGATAGCGGTGAGCATCTGAGTGATTTCCTCCTGGGTAGGCACCAGCTTTTCCAGCTCGACGATTTTGTCGATGGCGGCCTTGTTGCGCAGATTCTGTACTGCGGTTGCCCGGCCCTCTTCCCGAAGGGTTTTCTCGTCGGTGGCCATAAACTGGCAGTACATCTCCAGGGTTGCACCCTGCCGCGCCAACTGGGCGCGCATAGTCTGCATCTGGGCATCCAGCTCGGCCTCCACAGAGGCTTCGTCGGGGGTAAAGTCCAGGGTCTCGGCGGCCTGGCGCAGTAAGTTGTCCTGCAGCTCCATTTCGCCCTGCTGGTCGGCAAAGGCTTGCATACTGCGGCGCAGCTTCAGGTTAAACGCTTCCAGCGTTTCGCAGCCGCCAACCTCCTGGGCAAAGGTATCGTCCAGCTCGTAAGCGGAGCGGATGCGGATGCCGTGGATGGTGCAGTGGAACTGAGCCGGCTTTCCTGCCAGCGCATCGGAGTGATACTGCTCCGGGAAGGTGACCTCTACGGTGACCTTGTCGCCCACATTTTTGCCGATGAGCTGCTCCTCAAAGCCGGGGATGAAAGTGCCGCTGCCCAGCACCAGAGTCTGGTTTTCGGCAGTGCCGCCGGCAAACTGCTCACCATCGCAGAAGCCTGCGTAATCCAGCACGATCTCGTCGCCATTTTGGGTGGGACGGCCGGTAATTTCCGTGAAGCGGGGCGTCTGCTGCAGCAGGCGCTGCATCTGGCGGTCAACCTCCTCGTCAGTAACGGTGTGCTTTTGCAGCTGGGCGGTCAGGCCCTTGTAGGTAAATTCCATAATATTCTCCTTATGAATAGTAAATAAAAACAAAAAAAGCAATTCGAATCTCAAGATCGAATTGCCCAGACGGTCGGCTTAATTTACGATCACACTCCCCCGCAGTACCCTGCGATCACCGTCAGTTATGTGGTCGGTATAAGATCCGCCAAGGCGGAAATTTTTCTAAGAAAAGAATAGCATCTTTTGCCGGAAAAGTCAACTGAAGATTTTTCAAATATGATAATGTAGGGGCGACCCTTGCGGTCGCCCTTTTGTCATCCTGAGCGAGCTTGCGAGTCGAAGGATCTACGCACCTACCAGCTGCGAGGATTCCTCCGTGCGCTTCGCTTAGTCGGAATGACAAGGCGGGTGCGAACTTGTAGGGGCGAGCATTGCTCGTCCGCTTGTACAAATTGGTCTGCCGTAGCGGACGGCCACTGGCCGCCCCTACAGGCAATCCTTTGGCGCAATGAAAATAAAAAAGCCTGCTGCAAATTGCAGCAGGCTTTTATTTCAGATTAGTCAGCGACGTAGGGCAGCAGAGCGATCTGACGAGCACGCTTGATAGCGGTGGTCAGGTCACGCTGATGGGCAGCGCAGGTTCCGGTGGTACGGCGGGGCAGAATCTTGCCACGCTCGGACAGGAAACGGCGCAGCTTGCCGGTGTCCTTGTAATCGATGCTGGTCACCTTATCCACGCAGAATGCGCAAACCTTCTTGCGCTTGCGGGGGCGAACACGCTGTTCGTTAGCCATGAAGATTACCTCCTTCGTAAGTCTAGTAGAAAAGTCAAGTTGTTAGAAGGGCAGCTGTGCGTCATCATCTTCCAGCATCGCAAAGTCGGATGCGGGAGCGGCAGGCGCGGCATAACCGCCAAAGCCAGCTGCGGGGGCAGAGTAGCCGCCAGCGGAGGGAGCACCTTCGCTGCGCTTGCTTTCGCCGAAGTAGACATTGTCTGCCACGACTTCTGCGCTGCGACGCTTGTTGCCTTCCTTGTCGGTCCAGCCGCGGATCTGCAGCCGACCGGAAACCACGATCATCGAGCCCTTGGTGAAATACTTGCTGACGAACTCGCCAGTCTGTCTCCAAGCGACACAGTCGATGAAATCGGTTTCTCTTTCGCCGCCGTCTCTGCCGGAGAAATCTCTGTCAACAGCTACGGTGAAGCTGGCAACGGCAACGCCGCTGCCGGTACGGCGAAGTTCGGGATCGCGGGTCAGACGACCCATGATAGTGATGTGGTTGAGCATAATCTTACTCCTCCACTACGGTGGTCAGGCAGCGCATGACACCTTCGGTGATCTTCATAACGCGCTCCATCTCGGCGGGGAATTCGGGCTTGCTCTCGAAATTCATCAGAACATAGTAACCCTCGGGCTTGTCGTTGACCAGGTATGCCAGACGACGCTTGCCCCACAGATCAATGTTCAGCAGAGTACCCTCCGCCTCCACCATTGCCTTGAACTTTTCCACAAGTGCGCTGATGCCCTCTTCGCCCAGCTCGGCATCGATGATATAGAGCACCTCGTACTTACCGGTGATCTTAGCCATGTTGTTTGCACCTCCTTTTGGACTTTTGGCCTCCGGCGCCGCCGGAAGCAAGGATATACCTGCATACGCAGGCTAGCATATTATAGCCGAACATTTTTTGTTTGTCAACAAGCAAATCGGAAAAAATACCGAGATTTTCCCAATTTTCATACATCATTTGCGCTCTTTGGGGAATACTGGCTGTGAAAAGGCGGTGCGAGAATGAAAGAATTTATAAGCGGAACAAAAATCGTCTGCGGAGCAGGTGCTGTGCAGGCGTTAAAGGATGTGGGCGCAAGCAAACTCCTGGTGGTCACCGACCCCTTCTTTGCCAAAAATGGGATGGCGCAGCGGGTGGCGGAGTCCGCCAAAGCGCAGCAGGTGAAGATATTTGACCAGGTTGCCCCTGACCCGACGGTAGGCTTAGTGGCAGAGGGTACGGCGGTTGTGCGGGAATTTGGACCCGATGTGATCGTGGCATTGGGCGGCGGCAGCGCCATGGACTGCGCCAAGGCAATGCTGCACTTTGCCGGCGGAGATATTCGGCTGGTGGCCATTCCCACCACCTCGGGATCGGGATCAGAGGTGACGGACTTTGCCATCTTGACCCACCAAAGCGTAAAGCATCCTCTGATCGACGGCCGGCTGCGGCCGGAGCTGGCGATCCTGGACGAAGATTTGCTGACCGGACTGCCGCCCAGCCTGGTGGCGGATGGTGGCTTTGATGTGCTGAGTCACGCGCTGGAGGCTTTTGTAGCGCAAAATGCCAGCCCCTTTACCGACGCGCTGGCCAAAGATGCCTTTTGCAGCGCGTTTGCGTCGCTGCCGGCCTCCTTTGCGGGGCATCAGGAGGTGCGGGGCAAGGTGCATATCGCCGCGACCATGGCGGGTATGGCCTTTACCCAGGCCGGCTTGGGCGTGTGCCACGCCCTTTCCCACAGTCTGGGCGGTATGTTCCACATTCCCCACGGGCGGCTGAATGCCATTTTGCTGCCCTCGGTGGTCAACCTCAATGCAGCTGCGGCGGGGGAAAAATATGCCAAGCTGGCCCGGGCGGCAGGACTGGGCGGCAGCGTGGAAGTGATCGCGGTACGAAATCTCAAAAATGGGCTTGTGCGGCTGCGGCGGGAGCTGAAGCTGCCGGAAACCCTGGCCCAGGCGGGGGTTGCGCCCCGGGATGTGTGGCACCGGGCAGAGGAAATTGTGTCGGCGGCGCTGAAGGATCCCTGCTGCCGGACAAACCCGGTGCGTGTGGAGGATTTTATGCTGCGACAGATCCTGGAAGAGGTTACCGGCCGTGTCTGAGCGCTTACGCAGCGTAGGTCTGGATGTGGGCACGACCACTACGCAGCTGGTGATTTCGGAGCTGGAGATCCAGAATCAGGCCGGGGCGTTTGCAGTGCCGCAGATGGCTATTACAGAGCGGAAGATTTTGTATCGCAGCCCGGTGTATTTTACGCCCCTGGTGGGTCAGAATCTGGTAGATGGCGCAGCGATTCGGGCCATTGTGGACAAAGAATACAAAAAGGCCGGGGTCAAACGAGATTCCCTTGACACCGGCGCGGTGATCATCACCGGCGAGACCTCCCGGAAGGAAAATGCCCGGGCGGTTCTTGAAAATCTTTCGGAATTTGCCGGGGATTTCGTGGTGGCTACCGCCGGGCCGGATTTGGAAAGCGTGCTGGCGGCCAAGGGTGCAGGCGCGGTGGAACTTTCGGAGCGAACCGGAAAATGCGTGTTGCATATGGACATTGGCGGCGGCACCAGCAATCTGGCGCTGATCGAGGATGGAAAAATTACCGCCACGGGCTGCCTGAATGTGGGCGGGCGGCTGTTGAAATTCGACGAAAAGGGCGAAATTATCTATCTTTCGCCGGTGCTGCAGGCCTTCAACAAGCCGGTGCAGGGGCTTGTGGAAATGTTGGTGCAGGCGCTGGAAATGGCAGCGGGTCTGCGGGAAGCCAATGATCTGTTCCGGCATTTCTGGACGGAGGAAAGTGCCGGCGGCGACAGCTGGCTGAGGCAGCTGCCTGCAGGAAAGATCGTCATTTCCTTTTCCGGCGGTGTGGCCGATTGCATTGAAACGGCCCACGATCCGTTGGCCTTTGGGGATATTGGCCCGGCCTTGGGGCAAGCCATTCGCAAAAGCAAGCTGTGTCGCGGGGAATATCGGCTGGGAGAGCAGACCATCCGCGCCACCGTCATCGGTGCCGGCTGCCACAGCGCCCAGCTGTCGGGCAGCACGGTGTTTTTTCGAAATATCGAATTTCCGCTGAAGAATCTGCCGGTGGTGCGCATTACGGACGCTTCGCAGATCCGGCAGCGCCTGGAAACGCAGGATACCACCGCAGTGCTGTCAATGGCGGGTTTTTCGTCTCCCAGTTATGGGCAGGTGGTAAGCCTTGCGGAGCAAATTGCGGCGGGCGTTGGAAACCGGCCCGTGTTTGTGGCGCTGGAGCAGGATATGGCGAAAGCCCTGGGGCAGGCCATTGCCCTGCGGCTGCCAAGCGACAGACCCTGCCTTTGCATCGACAGCGTGAAGCTGGAGGAGGGAAGCTTTCTGGATGTGGCAGCTCCCGTGGGGCCGGCGCTGCCGGTGGTGATTAAAACGCTGATTTTGGGAGGTTAATATGGAAAATGCAGATTTGCAGGCTGTGCTGGAAGCGGTGATGGCGCGGCTTTTTATCCCGCTGGAGGCTTCCGGGCGGCATGTGCATATTACAAAGGAGCAGGCGGTGACCTTGTTTGGGCATAGTTTGACGCCGAAGCGGCCGCTGTCCCAGCCGGGACAGTATCTGGCCAATGAGCGGGTTACGCTGGTTGGGCCGAAAGGGCAGTTTGAAAATGTGGCGGTGCTTGGGCCGGAACGGCCGGAAGGACAGGTGGAAATCTCGCTTACGGATGGCAGAAGCCTGGGCATTGTCCCAGCATTGCGGCTGTCGGGAGATGTAAAGGGCTCGCCCGGCGCGGTCCTGCGGGGGTCTCGCGGCCAGGTGAAGCTTTCCCAGGGCGTCATCTGCGCCAAGCGGCACATCCACCTGACGCCGGAAACCGCAAAGCGGCTGCATCTGAAGGACAAGCAGGATGTAAAACTGCAGGTCTTTACGGAGCGACCGCTGATATTTGACGATGTGACTGTGCGTGTTTCCGACAAGTTTGCGGACTTTGTGCACTTGGATTATGACGAGGCCAATGCCTGCGGCTTCCGGAATGGGGACTTGAGCAGGATTTTAAGGGAGGGAACGGATTGAAAACGGGAATTGTAACCGGCTCGGTGTGGGCAACACGAAAGGCAGATTGCCTGCAGCGGCAGACCTTTCTGACTGTGGATATGGGCGACGGAAAGATTGTTGCTTCGGATCAGGTAGGTGCAGGCGTGGGCGACCGGGTGCTGGTGGTGCTGGGAAAAACCGCAGCAAAGTACTGTATGGAAGCGCCCATTGATGCGGCCATTGTGGCGATTTTGGACGAAAACAAGGGAAAAGAGGGGGCATAAGCAATGTCTGCTCACGAAATACTCATTGCGGTGATGGCGGTGTTTGCACTGCTGGGCGCGATTGACCGGATCTTCGGCAATAAAATAGGCCTCGGCGTGGAATTTGAAAACGGCATTTTGGCAATGGGCTCGCTGGCTATGGCTATGGTGGGCATCATTGTGCTTGCGCCGGTGCTGGCGGATGTATTGGAGCCGGTGGTGGTGCCGGTGTATCGGTTTTTAGGCGCTGACCCGGCCATGTTTGCCGGTACGATCCTGGCCTGCGATATGGGCGGCGGCGCATTGGCGATGGAGATGACCGGGAATAATCAGGCGGCACTTTTGGGCGGCGTGCTTACCGGCTCTATGCTGGGAGCCACCATCGTGTTCACCATTCCGGTGGCGCTGGGCATTTTGCAGGAAGAGGATCAGGCGGCTATGGCCAAGGGAATCTTATGCGGCATCGTCACTATCCCCCTGGGCGTGCTGGTGGGTGGCATCGTAGCCGGATTTGAGATTGGAATGGTGCTGCGGAATTTGATTCCCATTGTCATCATTGCGGCATTGATCGCTTTGGGTCTGTGGAAAGCGGAACGCTTAATGATCAAGGGCTTCGGATGGTTTGGCAAGGGCGTGGTGGCGGTAGTGGCCATCGGCCTGGCCGCATCTATTATGCAGACGCTGACCGGCGTTGCCGTCATTCCCGGTCTTGCGCCCATCAGCGAGGGTTTTGAGACGGTAGGTGCCATCGCCATCGTGCTGGCAGGTGCGTTTCCGCTGGTGTTTGCGGTTACGACGATCCTGAAAAAGCCGCTTCTGAAATTGGGCGGCGTTTTGGGCATCAACGACACTGCAGCGGCGGGGCTGGTGGCCAGCCTGGCAAATTCCATCGCGACTTTCGGAATGGTTAAGGATATGGATAAGCGGGGCAAAGTGGTGAATATTGCTTTTGCGGTGTCGGCGGCTTTTGTGTTTGGCGATCATCTGGGCTTTACCGCCGGCTTTGCGCCGCAAATGCTGACCGCGGTTATCGTGGGTAAGCTCATTGGCGGCATCAGCGCCATTGGCGTTGCGCTGATTTTGACAAGAAAGGATAAGGAAATATGCTGTTAAAAACCACATTATTGGGCAAAACATATGCCTTTCGGGATATTAAACAGGTGCTTGCCAAGGCAAACGAGGAAAAGACCGGCGATAAGCTGGCCGGTCTTGCGGCAGAAACTGCCCAGGAGCGGGTGGCGGCAAAGGTGGTGCTTGCTGCGCTGACCCTGGGGGATCTAAGGGAAAGTCCCGCGGTGCCGTATGAAAAGGATGAGGTCACCCGGATCATTCAGGACGGTGTCAACGAAAAAGTTTACAACAGAATCAGAAACTGGACGGTCAGCGATCTGCGGGAGTGGATATTAAGCGAAGAAACCACCGGCGACGATATTCGCAAGATCAGCCGGGGATTGACCTCGGAAATGGTGGCGGCGGTGTGCAAGCTGATGAGCAACCTGGATCTGATTTATGCGGCAAGTAAAATTACGGTTACTGCCCACTGCAATACCACCATCGGTTTACCGGGAACGCTGTCCTGCCGGCTGCAGCCCAATCATACCACCGATGACCCCGAGGGCATCACCGCCTCCACTTTGGAGGGCCTCAGCTTCGGCGCAGGCGACGCAGTGATCGGTCTGAATCCGGTGACCGACAGCCCGGAGCAGGTGGGCAAGGTGTTGCGGCGGTTTCAGGAGATCAAGGAGCATTGGGAAATCCCCACCCAAATCTGTGTGCTGGCTCACGTCACCGCACAGATCAAGGCGGTGCGTGACGGCGCACCCTGCGACCTGATTTTCCAGTCCATCGCCGGCTCGGAAAAGGGCAACGAAGCCTTCGGCTTCAACGGGGCGACCCTGGAGGAAGCCCGGCAGCTGCTGCTTCGTGATGGTACGGCAGAAGGGCCGAATGTGATGTATTTTGAGACCGGCCAGGGCTCGGAGCTTTCTTCGGATGCCCATTTCGACACCGACCAGGTGACTATGGAGGCGCGGTGCTACGGCTTTGCCAAGCATTTTCAGCCGTTTCTGGTCAATACGGTGGTGGGCTTTATCGGGCCGGAATATCTGTACGATGCCCGGCAGGTGACGAGAGCCGGTCTCGAGGATCATTTTATGGGCAAGCTCACCGGCATTTCCATGGGCTGCGATTGCTGCTACACCAATCACATGAAAGCGGATCAGAATGATATTGAAAATCTGGCAGCACTGCTGACAATGGCCGGGTGCAACTACTTTATGGGCATTCCCCACGGCGATGACATTATGCTCAACTACCAGACCACCGGCTTCCGGGAGACTGCTGCGCTGCGGGAGATTACCGGCAAGACGGCGATTCCGGAATTCCAGCGGTGGCTGGAGGAAATGGGATTCATTGAAAACGGAAAACTGACGAAAAAGGCCGGCGACGGCTCCAGCCTACTGTTCTGAAGAAAGAGGTGAGCATTATTAACAAGCAGGAATTAAGCGCGATGATCGCGGATATTTTGGGCTCGCTGAATGTTGAGCCAATGGTCAAGGGCAGCGATTATAAGCCCACAGATCCCGGCCCGCAGCCGGAGCGGACAAGCTATCACGACGGTGATTTTGTGCCGGATGTGACGAAGCTGGATCTGCGGGAGCTGTATCTGGTGGAAAATCCGGCAGATGCGGCGAAGTATAAGAAAATGAAGCAAAAGACCCCCGCCCGCTTAGGCTCGGGAAGAGCCGGCGCGCGATATAAGACGTTGACAATGCTGAGATTTCGGGCAGATCACGCGGCGGCCCAGGATGCGGTGTTTTCCCAGGTCAGCGAGGATTTTGCGAAAGAGAATGGACTTGTGGCAGTGCAGACTCGCTGCAAGGATAAGGATGAATATCTGACCCGCCCGGATCACGGTCGCTGCTTCGATGAGGAAAATGCAAAGATCATCAAAAATGCCATTTCCGGAACGCCCAGGGTACAGGTCGTGATAGGGGATGGCTTGTCCTCAGCGGCCTGTCAAGCCAATGCCATGGACTGCCTGGCGGCCATCAAAGACGGCCTGAAGGCAAGAGGAATCGAATTGGGCAAGACCTTGTTTGTCCGCTATTGCCGGGTCGGTGCAGGCGATGCGGTGGGAGATATTACCGGCTGCGAGCTGGTGTGTATGCTGGTGGGCGAGCGCCCGGGCCTGGTAACGGACAAGAGTATGTCCGCCTATATCACCTATAAGCCTCATACCGGCGTCCCCGAAGCTGCCCGGACGGTGGTCAGCAATATCCACGCTCAGGGTACGCCGGCGGTGGAAGCCGGTGCCCATATTGCAGAGCTGATCGACAGAATTTTGAAGAAAAAGGTGTCCGGCGTGGGCCTGCATCTGGAGGGAAGCAAATGATCCCGGTAAAGGTGCTTGCCGTAAGGTATTTGAATAATGTATCTCCGGCGCTGGCGGCGGAATTGGGCGCACCCAGCTTGGGGCTGCTGACCACAGACTGCGACGATGCCACCTATATTGCCCTGGATGCGGCGACCAAAGCCGCCGATGTCCGGGTCAGCTATGGCAGAAGCTTCTACGCCGGGGCTGCCAACGCTTCCACGCCCAATGCCGGCGAGGTTATTGGTGTGCTGGCAGGCCCTACACCCGGCGCGGTCCGCAGCGGTATGGAGGCAGCGTTGGCGATGCTGGAGCGGGTGGGCTTTGAGGAAGTAAACGGCGTGCCGTTTTTGGCCCATACGGTGGCCAGCGTTGGCGCATTTTTGGCCCAGGAAGCGGGCGTGAATTTGGGCAGCGCGCTTAGCTATCTCATCGCGCCGCCGCTGGAAAGTATGTACGCTATGGACGCGGCACTAAAAGCGGCAGATGTAAAGTTATGTAAACTATATACCCCGCCCAGCGAAACCAATTTCGGCGGCGGCTTGCTCAGTGGAACCCAGTCGGCCTGCGAAGCGGCCTGCGCAGCCTTTGCTGCTGCAGTCAGCGAGGTTGCGGCCAATCCCAAGATAACGGAGGGAAATTATGGAGTTTGATAAGGACCTGGCGGCCCGGCAGGAGGCAAGATTGCTGTGCCGTCAGGCAGAAAAGGCGCAAAAAGCGCTGCAAAAGATGTCCCAAGCCCAACTGGACAGCATCGTCGAAGCGATGGCCCGGGATTTTTCCGCGGCGGCAGAGGTGCTGGCGGAAAAGGCAGTGCAGGAGACCGGTTTTGGTAATAAAACCGACAAAATTACAAAAAATAAGTTCGCCTCGGAAATCGTGGCAGAGGCTGCCCGGGGGATGAAAACCGTGGGTATTTTGCGGGAGGACCCGGAAAATAGGCTGTGGGAGATCGGTGTGCCGGTGGGCGTCATTGCCGCCATCGTGCCCAGCACCAATCCCACCTCTACGGTGTGTTATAAGGCCATCATTGCCCTGAAAAGCGGCAATGCCATTGTGTTCTCGCCCCATCCCAAGGCAGCTGCCTGCACGCTGCAGGCGGCGAAAGTAGTGGCTGCGGCGGCAGAAAAAGCCGGTGCACCGGCAGGCTGCATCAGCTGCCTGAGTATGGCTTCTATGGCGGGCTGCCAGGAGCTGATGGGCGCTGATGAGGTGCGTTTGATCCTGGCCACCGGTGGCCCGGCCATGGTGCGCTCGGCCTATTCTTCCGGTAAGCCGGCCATCGGCGTGGGCGCGGGCAACGGCCCGGCCTATATTCATCACAGCGCCGATGTGAAAAAGGCTATTTCCTGCATTTTGCGGTCGAAAAGCTTCGATTACGGCACAGTCTGCGCCTCGGAGCAGAGCATCATCGTGGAAAAGGATATGGAAATGGCAGTCCGGGAGGAAGCACAGCGCCAGGGCTTCTACTTTATGGACACCCGGGAAGCAGGCGCGCTGGCAAAGCTGCTGTTCCGGCCCAGCGGCGCATTGAATCCGGAAATCGTTGGCAGGCCTGCAACGGCGCTGGCGAAAATGGCGGGCTTTTCTGTGCCTGACAGCACAAAAATCCTGGTGGCACGGGAGCAGGAGGCCGGTCCAACCCGGCCCTATTCTATGGAAAAGCTGTGCCCTGTGCTGGCGTTTTTCGTAATGGAAAGTGAAGATGCGGTGCTGGAGAAGGCCATCGAGGTGCTGACCCACGAGGGC
>JAFQRK010000004.1 GCA_017410075.1 Oscillospiraceae bacterium
GCTCATCCGGTAGAGCGCCACCTTGCCAAGGTGGAGGTAGCGAGTTCGAGCCTCGTCACCCGCTCCAAAAAGATAAGGAACGCATTGCGTTCCTTATTTCATATGGTACCGTAGCCAAGTGGTAAGGCACGAGTCTGCAAAACTCTGATCCGCCAGTTCAAATCTGGCCGGTACCTCCAAAAAGAAAGACACGATGAAAATCGTGTCTTTCTTTTTGCGTTTGTGTCCGAAGGACACAACATCATTTTGCAATGTAGTTACAAACATCATTTGACCTTTAGGTCAACATCATTCCTCTTGCGGACACAAAATGATGTTACACCCTGCGGTGTAAACGATGTTGCCTTCGGCAAACGGTGTTGTGCTTCGCACAAATGATGTGGGCTAAACCCCAACGATATTGCACTTCGTGCAAATGTGTGGTATAATCTACATAGCAAGAGAGGTGATAGCAATGAAAGAAGATAAACTTTCCGAGTTGTCTATGCAACTGTCCGTAGATGTTTTGAAATTGACAAAAGGACTTAGAGCAAAACACGAAACGGTTATTTCAAATCAAATCGGTAGGAGTGCAACAAGCGTTTGTGCTAATATTGCAGAAAGCAAATACGGTCATAGCCGTGCGGACTTCATTGCTAAGCTTGAAATTGCATTAAAAGAAGCAAACGAAACTGGAAAATGGCTCGAAATGCTTTTGAAATTGGAGTATATTGATGAGGCAACCTATAAATCTATTGATAAGACTTGCTCTACAATTCGCATATTATTGATTGCTTCGATTAAAACAGCAAAAAGTAAATTAAACAAATAACCCAAGGCGGTGATGGGATGAGAAAGGTATTTAAAGTTATTCTGATATTACTAATACCGGTTTTCATGTTATGTGGTTGTTTTTTGCTTATCTTAGCAATCGACTTTTTTATGAGCAAAGATAAAGTCGTTGATTCTTTAGGGAAATGTGAAACGGAAATCTTTCTGACATACGGCGAGTTCCAGGATTACACCGATTATGCCAAGTATACATACAAAAATGTGGATTTCAGTAGAAATAAGTATTTCAAGAAGATCACGCCCGAAAGCGAGAAAGAACTGATCGCACATATTGGCGATTTTACATCGTGGGTCGCAGCGCATAAAGAAAATGATCCGGAGAACGAGCTGGTTGTTGGATATGATTTTGATTATGCTTCTATTTCTGATGATGACTATGTGTATATTTACGACGATCCTGATTATCCATACCTGGGCAACTACAATGTGTACTTTTTCGACACAGAAACGATGACACTTTACTATTTTCATAACAACATCTAAAAGGACATCCGTAAGGATGTCCTTTTTCTTTGGGAAAATTGCAGCAAATGTGATGCCTCCTTGCACCTCCGCCGCTTTTATGCTATAATACACAAAAGGCGGTGATGGTATGAAAAAACTGATATCGGTGCTATTAGCTGCGATGCTTTGTATGTCCTTTGTCGGCTGTAACGATTCGTATCAACATAAGATCCATGCGCAGGACGGCTTTGACATCGGCTACAACACCGGCACCAATGATGCATATGTTTCGACCTATCATTGGGACGGAGATGAAAACAATATGCGCATTGCGATTCCGGAAAGCTATAACGGCATGCCCATCACTGCATTGGGCGGCTATCATGGGCTGGGTGTTCCGGATGCGTTTGGGATTGAACTGCCGGAAGCTTACAAGAATGCGTTGTCCGCTGAGGCAAACCTCTGGGGCTGGTCCAGCGTTTATGAGAATATTGAAAGCATTGAGACGATTTATTTGAACTTCAATATACACATAAGCAAAAATATTGAAAAGAATACATTAAGCCAACTAAATTGTATTTATGT
Source organism: Oscillospiraceae bacterium (assembly GCA_017410075.1). GTDB lineage: Bacteria > Bacillota > Clostridia > Oscillospirales > Oscillospiraceae > Faecousia. The sequence goes on from JAFQRK010000004.1 coordinate 1,861, forward strand.
TGGCGAGTACTACGACGGTGAAAATTACGATCTGAAAGTATGCGTGGTATTTCGTTACACATTTACCTGCGATGATGAAAACCGGATCTTCTACGCAAAGGATGGCAAGCTATACTACAAGGAAGACAACACGCTTGTTTCACATATTTTCTATTACGATCACGAATTTGACGATTGAAAATCGCATCTGAGGTGATATTATGAAACACATTTTGATCGTTGTTGATATTCAAAAGGATTTTGTCGATGGTGCGCTGGGAACGGCTGAGGCGTAACGGTGGATACCTACAATGCGGCATTGAGCACAATGCAAATGTGCCAAATTAGTATTATCCGAAAATAAAGAAAAGGACATCCGTAAGGATGTCCTTTTTTTGCAAAAAATATTTTCATTGATTACAGTCTGTAATTGACATCTTTTAGGGCAGTTGCGATAATGTAATCAAGGGGAACAAAATATAGAAAAGGAGGGCTTGGCAATGAAAAAAGTGGTATGTTTGTTTATGGTTTTATCGGTGATTATTTTGCTTGCCGGATGCCAGAAGCCAAATAATTCTCCCGACGGCACAAGTCCTACCGACAGTGCGTTAGCAGGAAATAATTTTTACTATTATTTTGAGGATGAATACTTTGCGAGAAATGTTGCGTGGTCTATGAATAAAGACCCCAACGAAGCAATAACGGAGGAAGAACTGGCGAGCTTTGCAGGTGATATTACGGCTTCCAGCGCGGTTACAAGTCTTGCAGGTATCGGATACTTAAAATCATTAACCGGGTTGGCAATGGGGAAGGGTATTTTGGAGGAAATACCAAGTGAAATTGCGCAGTGCAAAAACCTGAAGCGATTAGAGCTTCTAAAAATGTATGACCTGAAAAAGCTTCCCGATAATATTGGCGAGATGCAGGAACTTGAATATATCAGTGTTGCGTTGACAGCGATGGAAAGTCTTCCGGAAAGCATTGGGGAACTGAAAAAACTCAAGTACCTGGATGCTTCTTCTACGAACATTACAGCTGTCCCGGAAAGCATCGGCAACTGCGAAAGCCTTGTGTTCTTAGATCTGCACAGTACCGACATAACGGAAATTCCCGATAGCGTAACGAAACTTAAAAATCTCAAATCGCTGGACTTGGGCTATACGAAAATCACCGCATTGCCGGAGAATATTGGCGAACTGTCGGAGCTTGTCCGCCTGGATCTGTTTGGACTTGACCTTCGGCATCTGCCCCAGAGCGCAAAGCATCTTACCAAGTTGGCGTATCTGAATGTTTACGATAACTACAACCTGGACGAAGCGTACAAACAATGGTTCCACAATAAGTGCTATGAATGCACAACCGATCCCGCGCAAAATGAAGATTGGTACGATGGAATATGAATAAAAAAGGACTTCACGAAAGTGAAGTCCTTTATTTCATATCTTCCAATTCCTTGATATGCTGCTTTAAGACGATGTTGATATACTGGGAAAGGGAGCGGTCATCGTATTCTGCTCTTTCTTTCAGCTTCAACAGAATGTCGTTGTCGATGGTAATACTGATCTTTTCCTTTAGGGGCCGCATTTTCATCACCTCAAATTAATTATAAGAAGAAATGCTTAAAAATCTTGACAAGTAGGATAAAGTAGGATAAAATACTAGCGTCGGGAATCGACATAATATTATTTGAGGTGATAGAAATGAGAAAAGTGTTTGCGATTTTTATGTGTGCTGTAATCATAATGCTGGCCTTTGCCGGCTGTGCGCCTAAGTGTGAGCACGAGTATACCTCTAAAATTACAAAAGAGGCTACTTATGATGCAGAAGGCCAGACGGAATACACTTGTAGCAAGTGCGGTGATACCTATACTGAGACGATTGCAAAAAAGGAACACCACATTATTCCTGTTGATACATTGAATGAAGCGTTTTCTTATATTAAATATGAAAGCGGAATTTTTTCGATGTACATAGGTGAGTTGGTACAAAAAGCAATGAGCAACTACAAGGTTCGATTTTTGACTGCCGAGGAGGCAATCAAGGAAGGATATGTAAATCGGAGCGATTTCGACAGCGATGTAGATCTCGATTATGTTTATTATGTATTTGTGTCTGGTGATGTAATGATGAATCCGGATATTCCGTACTATACGACCTATTTTGACCGGGCTATTGCTGGCTCGCTGATGTTCGATGAGAATGATAATCTTGAATACTACAGTATTTCGCTGTGCGATAGCTTAAAAACCTGCGCCATTTTGTTAATGTCAAGCTATTAAAAACATAGAGCAAAAAGGACTTCACGAAAGTGAAGTCCTTTTCTTATCTAAAAAACATCCTAACTGTCAGCGATGCTACCAGAAAGCCGGTGAAGTCTGCGATCAGGGCGGCTGGGATGGTATAACGAGTCTTTTTGATGCCGGCTGCGCCGAAATAGACGCTGATGGTGTAAAATGTAGTTTCGGTTGAACCCAGCATTACGGCGACGGTTCTGCCGATCAGCGAATCCGGGCCGTGTTGCGCCATCAAGTCAGCGCCTACGGCCAGTGCTGCGCTGCCGCTTAAAGGCCGCACAAGGATCAAAATAGCGGTTTCCGGTGGAATACCAAAGAAGCCGAACACCGGCGCCAAAAATGAGCTGATGAGTTCTACTGCGCCGGAAGCACGGAGCATTGACACAGCGGTCAGCAGGAAAATCAAGGCCGGTGTGATGGACAGAAGCAGCTTCAGCCCATCGGCAGCGCCGGTAAGGAGCAGATCGTATGTATTCTCCTTTTTGCGCAGCGCCAGCAGCGAGGCTGTCAGCAACAGCAGGGGAACGATGTAGTCAAGCATTGCGCCACACCTTTCCCATCAGCAACGCCGCTGTCAGCCCCACAGCAACGCTGCAAACACTGGTGACCCAGACAGCAGGGAGAATGTCAAAGGGCGCGCCTGCGCCAAGGGAAGCCCTGACAGCGGCCACATTGCCGGGGATCAGTTGGATGGACGCGGTGTTCAGCACGATAAGGCGGCACAGCTCGTCGGTAGCCAAACCGGGTTTGTTGGGGTCAGCAAGGCGCTGGGCGGCCTGGATGCCCATAGGGGTAGCCGCGTTACCCAGTCCCAAAATATTGGCGCTGAGATTGGCGCTGAGCCTCTGGGAAAGGATATCATCTGTTTTGGCAGAGGGGAAGACCCGCACAAGCAGAGGGCGCATCAGTCTGGCTAGCTTTTTAGTAATGCCGGCGTGCTCCATCAGCTTGCCGACGCCCGTCCACAGGCAGATCGAGCCGGCGATGGAGAGGGTGAGGGTGATACCGCTTTGCGCACCGCTTAAAACTGCGGCGCTCAGCTGCTGTCCGCGTCCCAGAAACATGGCGCAGACAACAGAAATTGCCAAAATTCCCGTCCAAATCCAGCTCATTACCATGGTCAAGCCACCCCCTTGCCACAAGGATATGAGGCGCGGCCGGGGGTATTCGTTGAAAAATGCACCAAAAAACGACAAAAATGTAAAAAAGTGTTTGACACAGCGACATTAACCGATTATAATGATAATAACCCGTTAAACATAAAAATACTATCTGAAGGGATGTACATTTCATGAAGTCCACCGGAATCATTCGCAAAGTAGATGAGCTGGGCAGAATTGTTTTGCCGATCGAGCTGCGCAGAGTGCTGGATATCGCTGAGCGCGACGAGCTGGAGATCTACACAGAAAACGACCGCATCATTCTGCAGAAGCACCAGACCTCCTGTGTGTTCTGCAATTCCGCCAAGGGGTTGACCAAGTTCAAGGACAAGCATGTGTGCGAAGCTTGCGCCCGCAGCCTGTCTCGTATTTGAGTTTCAACATAATAAAAGAGAAGACTTGGATTTCAAGTCTTCTCTTTCTTTTTATCTTTTTGTAAAGATGTAGCTTCTGAAGATTCTCTGATCCCGGGTGCCGCTTGTTCTTGCAACACCGATACCGCCGGTGCCAACGGCAACAACAGTCTGACCCGGCTCTCCGGGAATTACCTCCATATCTACCTTGAAGGTGAATTCGTCGTGATACTTTTGGACAAAATACATACCGACCAGAGCCACTTCCTGGGGCGTGGTCAGCTCGCCGAGACGATAGTCTTCATACCGATAGATCTGATAGCAGTAGTTGGTACTGCTGAAAAGGGCAACGCCTTCAAAGGCTACCACAAAATAGGCTGCATCATGAATCTCCTTATCGAGCTCCTGGAACAGATCGATTTGACCAAGGCAGAGGGCGTTGTCGCTGCTTGCTGTCTTCTTCTCACCCGAACTTTTCAAAGTGAGGGCGGAAACCAAATAACCGGCAACGAACAATAAAATTCCAACCAGAGCCTTCCCGCTGAACGAAACGATGCAAAGGAATACACAACCCAGGCCATAGCCGCCGAGGATCATAGCAGGAATGCTAAATGCCGATGCTTTTTTGCCGGCTGCGGATTTGGGAATCGTGATACCCCAAACAATGCCGCCAAATACTGCTGAGGAGTAAAGGATACCCGTGCTAAAGCAATAACCGCCTAACAGACACGGGATAAACCAAAGACCACCCCATACGCCAGCCGTTTTGAGACCCAAAAAGCAGCCGATCACGCCAAGAATAAGTAAAAATTTGTTTTTCATATGGAATTTCCTCCTTTTCTTTCTACACACGAATAATAACCTAAAACAGGTTAAAAGTCAATAACCTAAAACAGATTGCTTTATAATTTAAGCAAATAATAATGTTGTGGTGATTGATATGTATAGACGGATTCGTGATCTTAGAGAAGATGCTGATCTGAACCAAACAAAAATTGCGCAGTATCTGGGAATGTCTCAGACCGGTTACTCCAAATACGAAACCGGCGAGAATGACATTCCAACGGCGGTTTTGATCAAACTGGCCAGATTCTATAATACGAGCATTGACTATCTGCTTGGTGAAACCGACCGGAAAGAGCGATACACGAATAAAAAAGAGAAGACTTGATTCTCAAGTCTTCTCTATCTTTTTATGCCGCAGTGGTTTTCTTTTTTGCAGCGGAGCGGACGGCGTAGCACACACCGTAGACCGCCAAAACAGCAAGGAAGAAAACAACGGGATTAATGATCATCAGCGACCATTTGGGAATGATGCCATTGGCTACCAGACCAATGTAGAGGGCATCCTCCTCCAGGAAGAACCAGTTGCGATCGGTAAACAGGGTGTTGCCCAGCTTCGCCCAGAGCATAATGCCGACCAGCAGCAGACCGCTTTGCCAGCACTTGTGGATATCGGGCTTTACCTCTCCCAGGGCGATGTTCAGAATACCCCAGGCCATCAGCACGCCGTGGAAGAACATGGTCTGAACAGCCTGATAGCACCAGGGCTCACCGCTGCCAACGCTGGCAGGGTAGCACAGATACATCATCGGGGCCAGGACAGAAAGAATGACCACAGGCTCTTTGAACTTATGACCGTTGCGGTTAAACTGTGCAAAGCAAACCAGCGGGCACAGCACGGTGCAGATGTGGAAGGGGAGCTTGTCAGAGTTCAGACCGCCGTAGACAAATTCGTGGAAGAAAAAGTCAGAGATATAGGAGATCACCAGAGCATACGCCAAAGTGCGCAGCAGCTTTTCCTTTTGCTCAGCGGTCTTGCCCCGGAAGCACAGCCAGCCCAGAACAATGCTGCCAAAGATCAGCACAAGATAGACAATATGGGCAATGGAAAAAGGGGTAATGGAAATGCCGGTATTGAAATGGGACATTTCAAAGAGCTTAATGAATAAGTTTTTCATTACGATTCCTCCGTAAAAGTTTTGTATACCAACGCTCTTCCACGGGAAGCCGCATCTCGTGCAGGTGCAGGGGGATAAACAGAATGATCGCTGCCAGGAAGCCGAGGTAGATGGGGCAGATGCCGATATATTCATTGCCCTTCAGCCACATACCGTCCGGAGCTGTCATACCGCAGCGCTCGTAAAGGGTATTTACCACCTGCCCGCAGGCGATAAACACACCCAGGCCGGAGCAGATGCTGACCACATTAAAGACACGGAATTTGATATACCGGCCAAAGAGCATATACAGACAGCCGAAGAGCATTGTGGAATGGCTCAGCAGACCCTTAAGCACATAGTAATCGGTAAGGGTAGGGTTGTTGTCAAAATTAAAGTTCAGGACAATGCCTATAATGCCGCAAAGCGTGCCCACATAGAAGCAGAACTCGCTTAAAATACGGAAAAGAAGCCGCTGCTTATTTTTGATCAGCGCGCTGACCAGCAGCATCCACATAACAACATTGCAAGGATAAACGGGCAGAATGTGGTTGTTTTCCACGGTTGCTGTTCCTCCGGTAGCAAAGTAATCCACCCACAAGTTGCTGTAATGGAGCACCACGGTCAGTACCGCGGAGAAGAGGAGTATTCTGTTTTTGTTTTTCTCATCATGAATATGCATCCCGGCCAGTGCAAGGAGCGCAGCGGTCAGGATGCCGGAGATGAGCATATATGAAATGTGTTGTGAATTAAACATACCCTTATTATACACGATTCGACAAAAACTGCAACCGAAAGCACCTGTATTTGGAAATACTTAAGAGAATCTTAAAGATAAAAGGCCGACCGCATTGCGGTCGGCCTTTGTGCATTTAAAGGATCTGCATCAGGGCATCGGCAAAGGCTTCGCAGGTCGCGCCGTCGCGGTCACCGGTAACGGTAACGGGGCAGGCGGACAGCGCTGCTTCCAGCTTCTCAGCCTCGGCGGTGCAGCAGATGTGCCGCAGCAGCATAGCAGCTGCCTTCAGGATGCTGGTGGGGTTGGCGTAATCACCCAGACCTGCGGCAATCAGACGGGGAGCAGAGCCGTGGATGGCTTCAAACATGGCATAGCGGTCGCCAATATTGGCGCTGCCTGCGGTACCCACACCGCCCTGGATCTGGGCAGCCTCATCTGTGAGGATGTCGCCGTAAAGATTGGGCAGCACAAATACCTGGAATTTCTCCCGGAAGCCTTCGATCAGCAGGTTTGCGGTCATAATGTCGATGTAGTAATCCTCCACGGTGATCTCAGGATAATCCTTGGCGATCTCGTGGCAGATGGCGGTGAATTTGCCGTCGGTCTTTTTCATAATATTGGCCTTGGTGACCACGCTTAAATGGGTCTTGCCGTTCTGACGGGCGTACTCAAAAGCCGCCTTAGCGATCCGGCGTGTGCCAAGATCGGTGACAACCTTGAAATCAACTGCCATACCCGGCAGGTCTACGCCCCGGCTGCCCAGGACATATTCGCCCTCTGTGTTTTCCCGGTAGAAGATCCAGTCGATATTCTTCTCGGGAATGCAGACGGGACGGACATTGGCGTACAGATCCAGCTCCCGGCGCATGGTGACATTGGCGCTTTCCATAGTGCCGCCCATAGGCGTTTCCGTGGGGCCTTTCAGCAGCACATCGCAGGTTTTGATGTTTGTCAGCACATCATCGGGAATGGGCTTGCCCTGGGCCAGACGGTTCTGCAGGGTCAGACCTTCGATTTTCTTCAGAACGATCTTACCTGCGGCGATCTTGTCTGCCAGCAGCGTTTCCAAAACGCGGGTGGCGTGCCGGGTGATGATGGGGCCGATGCCGTCGCCGTCAATGACGCCGATGGTGATGACCTCTTTCTTGGTGAAGTCGGTCTTTTCGCAGTTCATCTTCTCCAGACGGGTCATCTGTTCCTGCAGAAGCACACGGAAGGCTTCACTTGCCTGATTGATATCCATTATTGACCACCCTCCTTGGTGTAGTTGAGCAGGCCGCCGCAAAGCAGGATCTTCTGCTGGCGGTCGGACAGATTGCAAAGTGTGGTGGCTTTCTTGCCGGTGGTTTCGTTGATCACGGTGATCTTGCCGGAAGCCATACCGGCCTTGATGCCCTCCAGCTTCAGGCTGTCGCCCTGGCTGAGGATCTCGTAATCATCGGGATTCTCCAGGGTTAGAGGCAGAATGCCGGCGTTGATCAGGTTTGCAACATGGATACGGGCAAAGCTCTTGGCGATGACACAGCGGATGCCTAAGTACATGGGCACAAGGGCTGCGTGCTCACGGGAAGAGCCCTGGCCGTAGTTGCTGCCGCCGATGATAATGCCGTCTCCGGCTGCCTTGGCCCGCTCCGGGAACTCCTTGTCGCAGACCTCAAAGCAGAACTGGGACAGATGGGGAATGTTGGAGCGATAGGGGAGGATCTTGGCGCCTGCAGGCATAATGTGGTCGGTGGTGATATTGTCGCCCACTTTCAGCACAGCGGTGGCGGTCAAGGCGTCAGCGAAGGGCTTTGCCTTGGGGAATTCCTTGATGTTGGGACCGCGCAGGACTTCCACGGTGCTGCCGTCTTCCGCAGGCGGCAGAACAGCAGAATCGTCAATGCGGAACCGGGTGGGCATCTGAATGGGAGCATAAGGCTCCATGGTGGTGGGATCGGTGATGTAACCGGTCAGCGCGGAGGCAACAGCGGTCTCCGGAGATACCAGATAGACCTGACCGTCCTTGGTGCCGCTTCTGCCGTGGAAATTACGGTTAAAGGTACGCAGGCTGACGCCGGCGGAATTGGGGCTGAAGCCCATACCGATGCAGGGACCGCAGGCACATTCCAGAAGCCGTGCGCCGCTGGCAAGAATATCTGCCAATGCACCGCATTCAGAAAGCATCGTCAGCACCTGGCGGGAACCGGGGGAGATGGAAAGGCTGACGCTGGGAGCAACGGTCTTGCCCTTGAGCATTGCGGCTACCTTCAGAAGATCCTGCAGCGAGGAATTTGTGCAGGAGCCGATGCAGACCTGGTCCACCTTGATGGCGGCCAGGCTCTGGGCGGTTGCCACATTGTCGGGGCTGTGGGGGCAGGCGACCAGAGGCTTCAGGCTGCTCAGGTCGATGTCAATGATGCGGTCATACTCCGCGTCCGGATCGCTTTCCAGTGCGGTAAAGTCAGCGCCGCGGCCCTGTGCCTTCAGGAAGGCTTCGGTGATCTCGTCAGAGGGGAAGATGGAGGTGGTGGCGCCCAGCTCCGCGCCCATATTGGTGATGGTGGCGCGCTCAGGAACGCTTAAGGTCTTGACGCCGGGGCCGCCCCATTCGATAATGGCGCCTACGCCGCCCTTAACGGAGAGGATCCGCAGAATTTCAAGGCTTACATCCTTGGCGGTAACAAAGGGACTTAGCTTGCCGGTGAGGTTGACCTTGAACATCTTGGGCATAGTGATGTAATATGCACCGCCGCCCATCGCTACGGCAACATCCATACCGCCGGCGCCAAATGCCAGCATACCCAGACCGCCGGCGGTGGGGGTGTGGCTGTCGGAGCCGATGAGGGTCTTGCCGGGCTTGCCGAACCGCTCTAAGTGTACCTGATGGCAGATGCCGTTGCCGGGGCGGGAGAAATGCACGCCGTGCTTGGCAGCCACAGTCTGCAGATACCGGTGGTCATCGGCGTTCTCAAAGCCGCACTGCAGGGTGTTGTGGTCAACATAGGCGATGCTGAACTCGGTCTTGACACGGGGGATACCCATGGTCTCAAATTCCAGATACGCCATCGTACCGGTGGCATCCTGGGTCAATGTCTGATCAATGCGCAGGGCAACCTCGCTGCCGGTGGTCATTTCACCGGAAACATAATGCGCTGCGATAATTTTCTGAGCAATCGTCTTTCCCATTATTTGCACCCCGCCATCATATGAATTTTTGCATTTTCAATATGCTTTTCTGTCAGCTGTGCTGCCAGCTCCGGATCACCGGAGAGGATGGCATTGCACATTGCCTTATGTTCCTGCATCGTAGAGGCAATTCGCTTGGGGTCGGCCATAGAGATCCGGCGGTAACGCTGGGTCTTGTGATGCAGGGGCTGCAGCGTATCCCGGATCACGGTGCGGCCGCTGAGTTCGTAGATGGCCTCGTGGAAGGCATCGTCCATTTCCCGCATCCGGTCCAGGTCCTGCTTGCTGTAATAAAAGTCCTGCAGATCGCTGATCTGCTTGAATTTTTCAGCCGTTTCAGGGGTCAGATTCTTGGTGGCGTAGTAAGCTGCCAGACCCTCGATCCGCTGGCGGATATTCATAATATCCTCAAGATCCTCGATTGTGATGCCCAGCACCAGGCTGCCCTTGGGGCAATCCTGGATCAGGCGCTCCTGCTCTAAGCGGCGCAGCGCTTCCCGGATGGGAGTACGGCTGACGCCCAGCTGCTCCACCAGCTTCAGCTCGGTAAGGATCTCGCCCCGGGCATAAACACCAGTGATGATATTGTCTTCCAGCTTTTCAAAAACCTGATCGGCCAGAGAAATTGCTTTAAACTGTGCCATATTATACCTCCTGCAGTCTGCCGGGTGCGAATTCTTCGATCTTCTCCGCCATCTCATCCCGGGAGATCATCGTCACGCGGCCGGCTTCATATTCGCTGTCCACCCAAGCTTTCAGGGCGACCACCAGAGGATCGTTCTTCTTCAGCTCCTGATCGCCCTTCAGGCGGTAGGTCTGATTGATCCAGTAGGCGATGCCGGCAAGACCGGAGGTCTTGCTGATCTCCACGATGGCGGGGCGGTTTAGGAGTTTTTCGGTGTCAAAGATGGTGTAGATCTCCGCGTCCTTCAGCAGGCCGTCTGCGTGAATGCCTGCACGGGTGGAATTGAAGTTTTTGCCTACAAAGGGGGTCATAACGGGAATATCGTAGCCGATATCCTTGCGGAAATATTCAGCGATCTCTGTAATGACAGTGGGATCCATACCGTCCATAGAGCCACGCAGCGCTGCGTACTCAAAGACCATAGCCTCCAGGGGCACATTTCCGGTGCGCTCGCCGATGCCCAGCAGGGAGCAGTTAACAGCGCAAGCGCCGTACAGCCAAGCGGTGGACGCATTGGCAACGCCCTTATAGAAGTCGTTGTGGCCGTGCCACTCCAGACATTCGCTGGGGACATCTGCATAGTGCTGTAGACCGTAGATGATACCGGCAACGCTTCGGGGCATTGCAGCCTCGGTGTAGGGAACGCCGTAGCCCATGGTGTCACAGGCGCGGATCTTAACGGGAATACCGGCCTCACGGGACAGCTGCTGCAATTCGTTGACAAAGGGAACAACGAAGCCGTAAAAATCGGCTCTGGTGATATCCTCCAGGTGGCAGCGAGGGATGATACCGGCGTCAAAGGCATCTTTAACGGCGGCGAGGTAGTGATCCAGCGCCTGCTTACGGGTCATCCTCATCTTCTTGAAAATGTGATAGTCGCTGCAGCTGACTAAGATTCCGGTCTCCCGGATGCCCAGATCCTTAACCAGCTTGAAGTCCTCCTTGCTGGCGCGGATCCAGCTGGTGATCTCGGGGAATTTCAGATCCAGCTCCATACACTTTTCCAGCGCCTGACGGTCCTTCTTGCTGTAGACAAAGAACTCGGACTGGCGGATGATGCCGTAAGGGCCGCCGAGCTTGGACAGCAGCTTGTAAATATTGACGATCTGATCCACAGTATAGGGCTCAATGGACTGCTGACCGTCCCGCAGAGAGGTGTCTGTGATCCAGATCTCCTCCGGCATATTCATAGGCACGCGGCGATGGTTAAAGGCAACCTTGGGCACCGTGCCGTAGGAATAAATATCCCGCTGCAGATTGGGCTCAGCAACATCCTGCAGGGAATACTTATAGGACTTTTGTTCCAGCAGATTTGTCTTGTTGGAAATCTCAAGCATAAAGCATAGGCCTCCTCAATGTATTATTGTATACAATTATACTCTCAAGGTAAAAATTGTCAAGCCCAAAAGGAAGAAAAATCGGTATGTTTTTCAACATACCGATTTGTTTTTCAGTTGACAGCAGCCGGGGCTGCGCTTTTCTTTTTGCCGGTGGCAAGACGGTGGATCCCCATTGCGCCCAGCAGCATAATGTAGGCTGCAGCGGTGAAGCCGACGATGTAAACGATCAGCGAAAGAGCATAGGGCAAAGCGGCATAAACCAAAGAGTACAGCGGCAGGGTGGAGGGGAAATAGGGGCTGATGTAGAACATATTAAAGGTGTGATTTTCCGCAATACCGACCAGGTGGGCAAGCTCGTTCAGGCCAATTGCAATGGCGATTGCAACAGTGAAAACGCAAAGTGCCTTCAAAATGGTCTTATGCTCCAGCTTGACATGTCCGGTGGCAAACAGATAAGCGCCGATGGGGAGCATAGAGCCGTGGCAGACCATAGTCTGGATATTGATGCCTGCGGTGTGCGTGAACACATCTCCGGGGTAGATCATAACTGCAAGACCTGCGAAAATCGAGAAGGTTGCCAGATAGGAACAAAGGGCGTCGTGCACCTTGCCCTTTTTGATCAGACCTGCCAGAATGCCAACATACATCGGGGTGGAGCAGAACTGGAAGGGGAAGGCATACCACAAATATTCGAACTTAAGACCGTCGTCCGGAAAACTGAAGCTATAATTGATCTGCTTATAAATTTCCAAAACGAAAACGGAGACTGACAGCCAGAACACTACCTTCCGAACACGGTCGGCAGAGTCGTTTTTGCGCAAGACACACAGATAAACGGTAGCCAATACCATTGCGACCAGCCAGCAGATATGGAAAATGCCGTAGGAAGCAGGCGTTTCCATCTGCGTATCCAGCACTTTTAGCACATTGATCCAAAACTCCATACAAGAAGCCTCCTTTGCCGCCGACAAGTATAGCATAGTTGCCGGCATTTGTCAGGAGGGGGAATCTTAAGTTTTTTTAAAGATTTACAGATTTCGACAGAAAAATCCCCGCAGGAGAGCCTGCGGGGATGCAGATCAGCGGATTTTCTGATACAGATAGTAGGTAAAATCAACGCCCTCAAAGTAGAAGGTGCATTGATCTACCAGCTCACAGCCCATGGAAGTGGGATTCCAGTATTCTGCGGAGTAGATGGTGCGGGTAATGACGAAATCTACATCGCCGTCCACCACACATTGGCGTTGGATCGCCCACATATCCGGTGCGTCAATATTTAAGGTGCAGAAGAATTCGCAGTTGGGCAGCACATCCGCGGCGTAATAGAAGCCGCCGTCCAGGAAGCCAAAATTCAGGATCTTGGCATCCTCCACCGTGTTGATGATCTTGGCAAATCGGTAGGCAGGCATATCTTCCTTTTCATAGTCCATCAGATAGGTATTGCTGCTCTTTTTGTAAGAGGTATTCAGCAGCAGGAAGACCAGGATGATCATAATGACGGATCGGAAGCCGGAGGACCCAAGGAATTTTCCAAAGGCGCTGCTGTCTTCAGCCAGCTGCAGCGCTTTGCCGATGGCGATCAGGCCGAATACGCAGAAGGCTGCAAGGATCAGACCGTAATAGGTGTAGCCTCTGCCGCCCCAGTATGTGCCGATGGCCAGACCGATGAAGCACATCAGTGCCATAATAAGACCCTTCCAATGCTTCTTGATCTCCATGGCGAACAGCAAAAAGCCCAGCCAGATCATCCAGCCGTAGGAGGTATTTGTCTTCAATGTGGTATCCAGGCACTTTTTGATCAGTTCCCATTTGGTCTCCTCGGTTTCCTGGGGGTAGAGGTGGAGATTGTTGTGGAAATAAACCTCCATAAAGTCGCCTACAGCGCCGTGGATGGCGAAATAGCCAAACACAACAGCACTGAGCGCGCCGACACCCAGCAGGAAATGCCCGACGGTGTTCAAAAGTGCTTTCCATTGGAAGCCGTCCAGCAGATACCACAGCAGGACGAATGCCGCCAGGCCGATATAGAAGCCCAGGATGGTAAACTTGATATACAGCACCGCTGCAGCAAAAATGCCGTTGATGAAGCCTTCCTTAAAGGTCAGCGTCCGCTTTTCGTGCAGCGCCAGCAGCACGCTGTAAAGGCTGTAGGCCAGCATAAACAGGCACAGCTCTTCGCAGCCGCCGCCGTGGGCGAATGCCCTGGAAATCGGCACAAGTGCGGCAAGGAACGCAATGATGAAGTACACCAGGGAGGTCTTGCCCAGAAAGATCTGGGCGATTTTACCGCTGAAATAGAGGAACAGACCAAAGGTGACAACTTCCAGCAGAAATACGCCGAAGAAGCTCTTGTCGCTGATCAGCGCGGCGATGGCGTACATGAAGTACAGCACGGGGCCTTTCTGCTCATAAAGTTCAGCATAGGGAACGATGCCGTGAAGAATGGATTTGCCTACTGTGAAGAAGCAGTTTACATCCACCCAGTCGTTCATCGGATACAGCGGTGAGCTTTTGGTGCACACCAGCAGAAACAGCGTGCTCATCAGGAAGGAGAACAGAAGCAGCGGATTGCATTTCAGCGACAGCTTTTTGGACTGGACCGGTTGCTTTTTCTTGCTCATAACCGCTCCTCCGTGCGCTCGCTGATGATGTAACGGGGACGCTGCTTGACCTCCAAAAAGATCTTACCCACATACGCGCCGATGACACCCAGGCAGATCAGCTGGACACCGCCGATGAAGCAGATGATGCAGGTCATACTTGCCCAGCCGGGAACAGTGCTGCCGCACAGCGCTACGATCAGCGTCCAGAGGACACCGATAAAGCTCAAAGCAGCGATGATACCGCCCAGCGTGGTGATCAGATGCAGGGGCTTGACGCTTAAAGAGGTAATGCCGTCAAAGGCCAGCGCCAGCATTTTGCGCAGGGGATAATGGCTTTTGCCGGCGATCCGTTCGTGGCGCTCATAATATACGCTGGTGCTTTTGAAGCCTACCAGGGGGAACATTCCCCGCAGGAACAGATTTACTTCCTTGAAATTGGCAAATTCCTGCAGGACGCGGCTGGATACCAGCCGGTAGTCTGCGTGATTGTAAACGGAGTCAACGCCCATAGATTTCAGCACTTTATAGAAGCTCTGGGCGGTGAAACGCTTAAAGAAGGTATCGGTGTCCCGTTTGCTGCGGACACCGTAGACGATCTCGCAGCCGTCCAGGTACGCATCCACCATTTCGTCCATTGCGTTGATATCGTCCTGACCGTCACAGTCAATGGAAATGGTGATGTCGCAATGATCCTTGGATTCCAAAAGACCGGCAAGAACGGCGTTCTGATGGCCGCGGTTGCGGCTTTGGCGGATGCCCATATAGCGGCTGTCCTGCCGGGACAACTCCTGGATGATCTGCCAGGTGCTGTCTTTGGAGCCGTCATCTATAAAGAGAATCTTGCTGCGGCGGCTGATCTTGCCGTCATCCATAAGGGAAAGCAGCTTTTGCAGAAACATTGGCGCGGTGATGGGAAGCACTTGCTCTTCGTTGTAGCAAGGGATCACAATGCGCAAAACAGGCTTAACCATGGCGGCTCCTTTCTTACGGAATGAATTTTACCTTGGCTGCGATCTTCTTTGCCAGCCAGGTGCTGATGAATGCAAATGCAATGCCCAAGCCGATGGAAACGATTACATCGGTAGGGTAGTGGACATACAGATACAGCCGGGAGAATGCGATCAGACCGGCCAGGATCAGGGCAGGGATGCCCAGCTTTCTGTTATGAAGGGCCAAAGCGGTGGCGGCTTCAAAGGATGCGATGGTATGGCCGGAGGGGAAGGAAAAATCGTGGGGTGCAGCAACCAGCAGCTGCATGGACTGCCCGTAAAAATCGTAGGGGCGGATCCGGGCGCACAGCGGCTTCAGGGTCAGGTTGCATACTACAAGACCCATCAGCAAAGCCATACCCATTGCAAGACCTGCTCTTCGGGTCTTGGGAATCAGCAGCAGAAGGACAGAAACTGCGATCCAGAAAATGCCGCCGTTGCCCAAAACGGTAATGACCGGCATTGTGGCATCCAGAAATCCGCAGCGCAGATGCTCTGCGATCCAATCCAGGATGGGCAGGTCAAAATTCACGGCAAACCAGGCGAAAATCTCAGTCATTGCGCACAGCTCCTTTTTCACCGAATATAGCGTACAGTGTCATCGGCTCCAGAGTGCCGGAGGAAACCGGAGCGGTACCGTTTGCATCGGGAACAAACAGAATGTTCATAGTGACCTGCCCGTTGCCGGCAACCTCCCGGGTCGCCCAGCCCAGGAGCTCCTGGCCTTCGGGAACGGAAATCTGGGGCAGGGTGATCGTTGCGGCGTGCATATCTACCATCACAGATTCCACAACTGTGCCGTTGCAGTCAAATGTCAGCTTCACCTGCTCCACCTGCTCCTGCAGATTGACATTTGTGATATCTGTCACCATAAATGTGCCGTTGGCATTTTTGGTGAAGATATAGGTGGTGTTCATATCCAGACTCTTGACGGTGCCGTTTTTCCGGGTGATGTCCAGCTGCAGGGTTACCCGTGCAGAGAACAGATTGTCATTGTAGCGGTAGAAATCGCTGATAGCGGTAACGGATTCGTCAAAGCTGTAGGATGCAAAGGACTGAATAAAGGTGGGGGTATTGCAGATGTCCTTGTAGATCTGGCTGGTATAGTCAAAGAACTTGCTCAGATCGCCGGTGCCGATGGCCCGGATGGCGAACAGGGCGTTTGCCTTGGCTGCACCCAGGATCACATCCCGCTGGTCTTCGGTCATCTCATCCACGGGAAGATCCAGCTGATAGCAGTTGTCAGCCACGCTGTAAACGGTTGGAACGATGTTCCCGTCCTGATTCTTCACTTCTACGGTAGGAGGTGTCATCAAGCCGTCAATATAGAGCTCTTCCAGCGTATAGCCGTGGATGCCCTCAGGCAGATATTCCTCGGCCTTGGTGGTGATGGTGCGCACGATGTAATCGTCGCTGACCTCCTTGCCGTTGATCAGTACCGTATAGCCCGGAAGCCGCTGGACGGTGACGCTGTGGCTGCGGTTTACTTCCAATTCCAGGCTGCTGACGGACCACTCGGTCTTTTTGTTCTTTTCGTTTACCTGACTGGCAAGATAAAAGGTGGCGATTTTTTCATTTCCCAGCTGGACAATGTACTTATGATCCTTGGAAAGACCTGCGGAGGTCTCATAGAAGGAGATGTCCTTCTCCTTGGCTTTTGCCTGCATATAGGCGATGAAATCCTCGCGGGTCTCGAAATCGGTGTCCTCCAGCTGGGCTGCGTCATAGACCTTTCCCCAGTCCTGCTGGGCAAAAAGATCGGAAAAGACCTGCCGGCTGTAAGAGTCGGGCTGAGTGGATTCAAACCGCACCAGCCAGCTGCGCAGGGGGATCATCAGGATCAGCAGAATGCACAGCACAGCCGCGATGGAAATAAAGTAGACACGGTAAAACAGCCGGGCATTTTTGCGCAGCTTCTTCTCCCGCTCAGCAACGCGGTCGCGGCGCTTGGGGAAGGTAGGGGCGGACAGCTGGCTTTCCTCGATGGTGGGAAGCTCTTCCAGCTGCAGATCGGTCATAATTTCGTTTTCCATCGTTAACCCTCACTTTCCGCAGGGCGTACCATAAAGAATGTGGGCATTCTTCTGGGATCCTGCTGAAGCAGCGAATAGTTGTTGATCATTGCAATATCATTGCCCCAATGCTTTCTGTCGCTGCCGTATTTTCCGTAGGTGTCGCGATACAGCATAACGGAGGAAGAACCACCGTCCAGATTGCAGGCATTTACCGCCTCATATTCCACCATAATATTGATCAGATCGGAATAGGTGGCACCCAAAGAGCCGACCTGGCGGCCATCCACACAGACGAAGATGACAGTGCCGTCGGCGCGCTGGCCAATAGCGGTACGGGGATTGAAGCCGGAATTACTGCTGAACTCAATGTTGTTGATCCGGCCATCCATGATCAGCACAGGGCCGAAGCAGCAGCCGTCACGGATGCCCAGCTCCTTTGCTTTTGCAGCGTTCATGGCGCTGGCTACCACCAGCTCGTTCTTCTCGTTGAAGCCGACAAAGCCCTCGTAGATCTGGCCGTCATCCCAAACCACCTTACCCTGGGAAAGAACAAGGCCGGTGGGGAGGCTGCCTACATAGCTGCCGCTGGTGCCGTCATCGTTAAATGCGCCGGCATTGATGGCAGCAATGGCGCCCTCGGTTTCGATCTGATTGTGGATGCGGGTGCCGGGGATGTCGATGGAGAAATGCTCTGTAGAGGTGGCCAAATACACATCGGCAGGATTTCGGACCAGCATCACATGGGCGGTATAGGTATCGCCCTGGATCGTTTCGATGCGAATGCCGTCGGGATAATCCTTCCAGGCATCGGCGTTGATGTTGGGGTTGGTGTTGATGGTGACCTGAGAGGAGCCGGAAACATCATTGGGCAGAGCTGTGCCCTTCTTGGCGCGGATCTCCTCCACTTTCTCAGAGCCCAGGAACAGACCCGGGATCCATTTGGTGGCGCTGGGCTCCAGCAATGACATGGTCAGAATGTCCCGCGCGCTGTCGGAAGGACCGCGGAAGACCGCGAATAGAGTCATGATCAGACCGGTGGCCAGCAGCATCACAACAGTGAAGATCACCAGCAGCGTGCGCAGCAGAAGGCGCACAAATGTGTTTTTGATAATTTTTCTCTTTCTGTTTTTCATAATAGGAATACCTCTTAATTTGCGTTGCGTTTATTGGAGAAGACCCACCGCCTTTGCGCCATATAGCTCACGATGAACAGTGCGGTCATAACGATCACATAAATCAATCCCCGTAGGAAGATCTGCGCTTCGCCGATGCAAAACAGCTTGTATACACCGTAGGTCAGCGCAAACTGCCCCAGGAAAATGCACACAGCCAGCATTAGATACCGAAGCATCGACCGGCTTGTGGAAAGGGTACTTTTAAAGACCAGCTTCTGATTGATGAAGAAATTGGTCAATGAGGAGATGATCCGGGCAACCGCAACGGGAACCGCGGTGAGCCAGGGGTCATTCAGCAGACCGCCCAGCGCCCAGGCAAGCAGCACATACAATCCGGTATCAACAGCTGCGCACAGCAGGGAGGAGGCGGTGTACTTGAAGAAGTGGGACAGGATCAGCTTGTAGATCCGCCAGGAATCCCGGACGGGATGGAAATGGGAGCTCTTGTTTTCCTCAATATAAACAGTGCGGATCTTCACCTCATCAAAGGCAATGCCGTTCTCTTTCATTGCCAGCAGCATATTGGTCTCATATTCAAAGCGGTCGCCCCAGACGGTGTTCAAAATGGCAAGATCGGCTTTGGGGATGGCCCGCAGACCGGTCTGGGTATCCGTGATGGCCATACCCACGAAAATTTTAAAAACGCCGCTGGTGATCCGATTGCCGGTACGGCTGCGGAGGGGAACATTATCCTGAGAAAAGTCCCGTACACCCAGCGTAAGACGGCCGGTTTCCTGCATATGTAATGCGCAGGCCCGGGTATCTTCCGGGTGGTGCTGATCATCTCCGTCCACCGTGACCACGCCCACAGCATCGGGGCGGTTTTCCAGGAACCAGGAGAATGCGGTCTTCAGCGCGGCGCCTTTGCCGCGGTTGATCTCGTGATGCAGCAGGTGTACCTCGGGATGGGCTGCAGCGGTCTCAAAATAATGAAGATTGTCTGCGCTGCTGCCGTCGTTGACCAGGATGATATCCGTAAATCCGTATTGCAGCAAACCGTCGATCACGGCAAGCAGCTTTTCATCCGGATTTAAAGAGGGAAGAACAACGGAAATACCGGACAAACCGGACATAAAAATCACTTCCTTTGGCTGAATTTGGCATATGCCAATACACCAACATAAACTATATCACATTATTGCGAAAAAGGGAAGAAACAAATGGTTACAAAATAAAAAAATCGGGTGCATCTGCACCCGATTTTTGAGATTTTACTGTGCTTTGACGATTGACAACATCTTGTCCCACTTGCTTTCCATGTCGGCAACCAGCTTGAACTGGGTGCGGCAGCGGTCCAAATTGTGGCCCTCGCGGTGAACGCTGAAGTAGTGGTCGCCATCCAGATAGTCGGTCAGGAAGCGGACACCGCACTCCAGAGTCATAAGCTTAGCGCCCATAGGCAGCATTTCCTTTTCCAGATCGGTAAGACCCGGGCAGGCCTTCAGGAAGCCCTTTGTGAAGATCTCAAACAGCTCCAGACTCATCTGCATCTTGCTCAAGTCCTTCTCATCCTCAGCAGCGGTGGCAGCACCGAAGCGGATGGAGTCGCCAAAGTCATAGGCGCACAGACCGGGCATAACGGTGTCCAGGTCAATAACGCAAAGGGGTGTGCGGGTGGCGGCATCCAGCATAACATTATTCAGCTTGGTGTCGTTGTGGGTGACACGCAGGGGCAGCTTGCCCTCAGCCAGAAGCCGTACCAGCGTTCCGGCCTCTGCTTCTCTTGCCAGAACAAAGTCGATCTCTGCCTGCACATCCTTGGCTCTGCCCATGGGATCGGCGGCCAGAACCTCATGGAAAATGCGGTAACGGTCAACTGTGTTGTGGAAATTGGGAATGGTCTCAGACAGCGTATCGGCAGGGAAGTCGGTCAGCTGCTGCTGGAATTCGCCGAATGCAACGGCACTCTGATAGAAATCCTCGGGCGTTTCCGGCTGCTGCAGACAGATGCTGTCCTCCACAAACTCATATACGCGGTAGTAGCCCTCCTCGCCGTGGTAGCAGGAGGCACCGTCAACCGTGCGTACCACGGTCAGTACCCGTCTGGGATCGCTCATCAGGCTGCGCAGATACTCTGTGACGGAGCAGATATTCTCCATCAGCGCCTCCACATCCTTGAAAATGTGGTTGTTGATCTTCTGCAGGATGTAACGGTGGCCGGTGGCGCAGACCACCAGATAAGTAACATTGATGTGACCGCAGCCGTAACGCTCACAGCTGGTGACCGGGCCGTCCAGAGGAAATTGCTTCAGAATATTTGCAAGTGTTGCGTCCATATTTTAACACTCCTTGAAATGATTTACTCCATTATAGCACTTTTTTCCAGAAAGCGCAAGCTTAGTTTGCCGGATCGTCTACAAGGCGGTTTTTCGACAGATTGGTCTTATAGAAGAACAGCATCGTCAGCACGCTGCACAGCAGCCAGCCGGCAGGATAGCCCATAGCGATGGGGATGATTTCGTTCCAGATCCGGGACATACAGAACAGATACACCTGGCGGAATACAACAAAGGTGCCCACCATAATGAACATGGGGGCTTTGGCGTTTCCTGCGCCGCGAAGGGCACCGGCGTAGATCTGATTAAAGCTGCACAGCACATAAAACGGAGAGATCCAGCGCAGCAGCATACCGCCGTAATGGACGACCTCTTCTTTGTCGTTGAAGAAGGCTACGATGGGATCGGCAAATATCACCACGGGGACAGTCAAAATTACGGTGGAAACAATGGCAAGGATCTGCGCCTGCTTGACGCCCTGCTTGGCTCTGTCGACCTGATTGCAGCCTAAGTTCTGGCCGACAAATGTGGTGGATGCCAGCGCGATGGACTGCATCGGCAAAAACAGCAGCTGATCCACACGGGAATAGGTGGTCCAGCCGGACATACAGTCCGGGCCGAAGTGATTGATATAGGACTGAACGAACACATTGGAAAACGCGGTGATCGCCAACTGCAGCGCAGCGGGAAGACCTACGGAGAAGATCTTTTTCAGAATATCCCAGTGGATCCGCAGCTTTTTGATCTGCAGCTTTACGCAGTTGCTTGCCCGCAGCAGGGCAATGATCACCAGGATCGCGGAGACCAGCTGAGAAATGATGGTAGCCAGCGCTACACCGGCAACGCCCATACGGAATACCAGCACAAAAAGAATATCCAGGCCGGTGTTCATCAAGGCACAGACCACCAGATAATAGAACGGCCGCCGGGAATCGCCTACCGCACGCAGAATACCTGCGCCGATATTATAGAGCATCAGGCCGATAATGCCGGAAAAATAGATGGACAAATAGGTCACAGCATAAGGGTATACAGTGCTGTCCATCTTGGTTATATTCAGCATCAGCGGTGTCATTGCGATACCGATGGCAGTAAATGCAACACCCAGAACCAAGGTCATAACGATGGAGGTATGGACAGCCTTTTCCACATCCTCGTTGCGGTGAGCGCCGTAATACTGGCTGATGACCACGCCTGCACCGGAGGAAAGACCGGTGAAAAAGCCGATGAGGGTATTGATGATAGGGCCGACATTGCCGACAGCGGAGTATTCTTCGTTGGTGGCATAGTTGCCGATGACCCAGGTATCTACTGTGTTGTATAGCTGCTGAAAAATATTACCCAGCAGCAAAGGAATGGCAAAGCTGATGATATGCCGGGCAATGCTGCCCGCGGTCATATCCACATCCCGCCCGCTGTGCAGGGAAAGGCGGCGGGGTGCTTGACCGAAGCGCTTACTTGACATAGCGTACACTTCCTGTCTAAAATGATCGAATTTATTGTAGCAGATGTCGAATACCCACGCAACTGTTTTCTGCGGATTTGAGAATTCATAAAATAATTGTAGTCTTTTGCGGTTTTTTGTGATATGATAGTTCATCATTTGAAGAATGCGCCTATGCATCAGGAAAGGACCGTTGAATTATGTTGGAATTTCATAAAGCAAAACCGATCAAGCGCCTTGCTGCCTATTTGATCGATCTGATTTTGCTGGTGGCCATTACAGCAGGTGCGTGGATGGCAATATACTCCGCCACGGATTACAGTCACTATGATGAACAGTTCCGGGGCTATATCGACCAGTATGCGCAAAAGCACGGGGTGGATCTGAACATCACCAATGACGAGATCCAGAATTACCCGGAAGATGTGCAGGAAAAATACAACCAGGCACTTTTGGATCTGAACGATGATCCCCAGGCTATGGCGGCCTATGCGCAAAAAGCCAAGATCGATCTGCTGTCTGCAATGGTCAGCTTTTTCGCAGCCTATGTTATTTTGGAGGTTATGATCCCTCTGATACTGAAAAACGGACAGACCGTGGGCAAAAAAATAATGGGCCTGTGCGTGATGCATAAATACCATGTCCGTGTGGGCGTTATGCAGATCATTTACCGGGCCGTTTTGGGCAAATATTTTATTGAAACGCTGATTCCTGTGGCATTGCTGATACTGAAAAACTACGGCGTGCTGGGAACGACCGCATCTCTGGTGCTGTCGGCGATCGCCATGACGCAGGGCTTCATCGTTTTGATGAGCCAGGCAAACTGCGGTATTCACGACAAGCTTTTCAAGACCGTTGTGGCAGATTTCAACAAGCAGCACATCTTTGACACCTGGGACGATCGCTTTGACTTTGAAGAAGCCTATGAGGCGGAAATGGCAAAGCGGGAAGCCAGATACGGCGGCTGATTTTGGCATAAAAAAAGCGCCCCTTCGGGCAAAAATAGAAATGACCCTTGACTGATCGTGTCTTGCAACCACTTTCAGTCAAGGGTCATCTCTGTTCTGTCTTAGTATCTAACATCATTGGTTAACCTCTCTTTCTGCAGTCTTGTCGACGCATCCTTCGTGTTGTCGAAATGCATTCTGCACCACTTCATTCTTCTTTTCGTCCCGTCAGTGGGATGGCCTTATGTGTCAGAATATTTCCCTTGGTCGAAGGAGGCCTTTCGCGCTCATCTATGTTCTTGAGCGGCTGGGTTTACCTGTACATTGGTATCACCTCTTGTGTCTATATAGTAGCACGGAAATTATGAATAATCAATACGCAAACTTGCATAAAGTTTGGGTTTTCGGCTTGTGCAAAACACAGATTTACATTTTTTGGAGCGAAAAATTGTTGACATTGGTTATGGGATTTGATACAATAATCGTGTTGGGGCGCTTTTTGGCGCCCCCTTTTTTGTTGGTTGAGGTCATCTTTAATGTCCTCCCGATCGGGCGCTGCAGATGGAGGGATGGCTAAGGAACATATATTTGCTATTGCGATAAAGTTTTCTGTGTGGTATACTATATTTAATATATAAACAAAGAAGGTGCTGTCATGGAGTTTAACGACATTTATGACGAAAACCGAAACCTGACAGGAAAAGTCCACCGCCGCGGCACGCCCTGGAAGAAGGGGGAGTACGGTCTGGTGGTATGCGTGTGGGTATACGACGGGAAAGGAAAGGTCTTGCTGACCCGCAGAGCAAAGGGCAAGAGCTTTGCCGGCACCTGGGAAAATTCCGGCGGTGCGGCCCAGGCAGGGGAGACCAGCCTGCAGGCCATTCGCAGAGAGCTTTTTGAGGAAACGGGAATCGCGGCAGAGGAATCGGAATTTGAACTGCTGTACGCAGACAAGGACAGCCGCGTTCTGTATGACTTCTATTGCCTGCATCGGCAGGTGCCCATTGAAGATATCAAATTACTTCCGGGGGAGACGGATGCTGTGCAGTGGGCGACCTTTGCGCAGGTTCACGAGATGATCCGCAAGAAGCAGATCTGTCATATCATTGCCAGCCAGTTCCTGCGGCAGGAGCCAATGCTGAAACTTAAGCAGATTGCACAAGAATGAAAGTGAAATTTTGGAAGATAATGCCGGGATTTTTTCTTGCAAATCCCGGCATTTTCGGTTATTATGAAAAAAAGCGTTTTAAGGCTCTCCGGCAAAAACGCTTGCGCCGGAGCTTTAAAATGCTCTTTTATTTTCCACAAGGAGGATATGAATATGATTGAAATTAAAGAATTGCCCGTGATGCGAGGAAGCGTTCCCCTGCGGTATGCCAAGGGACATTTTGCCACCAATCACAGCCACATCAATTACTATATTGATATTACTTATCAGAAGACCCGTCTGTCTGAGGCAAAGGAAAGCGCCAGAGAACTGGTCTCCCACTTCATTAATAATACCCCCGTGGATACCATTCTGTGTCTGGACGGTACAGCGGTGCTGGGCACCTGCGTTGCGGAAGAACTGACCAAGACCGGCTTCTGCACCTTGAATCAGCACCAGTCCATTTATGTGATTGAGCCTGAGTACAATGCAAACTCTCAGATCATCTTCCGTGAGAACATCGTGCCGATGATCCGCGGCAAGCATGTGCTGATCCTGATGGCATCTGTCACCACCGGCTTTACTGCCCAGCGCAGCATTGAAGCGATCAACTATTACGGCGGTACGGCAGTTGGCATCGCTGCGCTGTACAGAGCCGTGGATGAGGTCGCTGGCTACACGGTTCGCTCGGTATACTCCGTGGGCGATCTGCCGGATTATGAAAGCTATGACTACCGTGAATGCCCCTACTGCAAGAAGGGCCGCAGAATCGAAGCGCTGGTCAACAGCTTCGGCTACTCTGCGCTGTAACGAATGGCAAAATTAACAAAAGAGACAGAAGCGATCCTGGTTGACCGTTTTGGTAAGGACAGCATTATTGCATTGGCTACCTCTGTAAACGGGACGCCGTATGTACGCAATGTGGACGCTTTCTATTCTGATGGCGCATTTTATGTACTTACACACGGTCTGTCCGGCAAGATGAAGCAGATGGAGATCAATCCCGCAGTTGCAATAGCGGGGGAATGGTTTACTGCGCAGGGACAAGGCGTGAACCTGGGATATTTCGGAAGCGAAGAGAACAAGAAGATCGCGAATCAGATGCGCACAGTGTTCGCGCAGTGGATCGATAACGGGCATAACGATTTTAGCGATATCAATACTTGTATACTGCAGATCAAACTGTTCCGGGGCGTTCTGTTTTCCAACGGAACCCGTTACGAGATTGATTTTTCGTAATAGCAACGCTCCGCTGCCCGGAAGGGGTGCAGCATAAAAAACAAGCGAAACCGACCTGTGATCATTGCAGGTCGGTTTTTCTTCGGCAACATATATGCAAATGCTGCGGCTTTTTCGTTGACGAAACAAATCAGCCGTGATACACTACCCTTAGAATCAGAAAGGTGGCAAAAGTATGTCTGCGATTATGGATATTATCAACGCGACCCGTGGAAAATGTGCCTGCGGCGTTACCCACGAAACCTCGATTCGGGATATTCGGATCGGTTCCGGGCTGGTGCATCAGGCGGGACAGATCCTGAAGGAAAATGATTTCCCCGGGCAGATTTTGCTGGTGGCAGACCGCAATACGCTGCAGGCTGCTGACGGCATCCTGGAAAGCCTGCAGGATTTTGCCGTGGAGCAGCATATCTATGATAACCTGCGGGTGGCGGATATGATCCATGTGCAGGAGCTGGAGGAAAAGATCCGGGGCAGGGAGATCGCCATCGTGTCTGTCGGTACCGGCTCGGTGAACGATCCTTGCCGTCTGGCAGCAGCCCGGCAGGATAAAAAGCTGTGTATCTTTGCCGCTGCGCCGTCTATGGACGGCTTTGCTTCCTACAGCTCGCCGCTGGTGGAAAAGGGCTTCAAGGCCAGCTATCCTGCCAAGAGCCCTGAGGTGATCATCGGCGACACCAAGATCCTTGCCAATGCCCCCAATGAACTGAAATCAGCCGGCTTTGGCGATATGGTGTCCAAATATGTGGCGCTGATCGACTGGCAGGTGTCTACCCTCATTACCGGGGAGTATTACTGCGAAAAGGTGGCAGGTCTGACCCGGCAGGCCATTGATGAGCTGATGGAAATGGCAGAC
>JAFQRK010000005.1 GCA_017410075.1 Oscillospiraceae bacterium
CGGCGGCACTTCCCGCAAGAGACTGCATGCAGCCAAGGACTACTCCGGTGCGGAAATTATGCGCACCCTGCGGGATGAAGTTCTCAACCGCCAGATCCCCGTCATCGACTTCACCTCCGCCATCGAGCTGCTGAAGGACGAAGCCGGCCGCTGCTGCGGTGCTGTGCTGAAGAATATGGAGACCGGCGAGCTGCTGGTCGCCCGCGCAAAGACTGTGATCCTTGCCACCGGCGGTGCAGGCCGACTCCACTATCAGGGCTTCCCCACCTCCAACCACTACGGCGCTACCGCTGACGGTCTGGTGCTGGCTTACCGCGCCGGCGCACGGCTGCTGTATCCTGACACCCTGCAGTACCATCCCACCGGCGCTGCATTCCCGGCACAGATCTACGGCGCTCTGGTTACCGAGAAGGTTCGCTCTGTGGGCGCAATGCTGGTCAACGCCAACGGCGAGGTATTTATGAATCCTCTGGAGACCCGGGATGTTTCCGCAGCCTCCATTATCCGCGAATGCTCCGACCGCGGCAACGGCGTTCCCACGCCGGAAGGCTATGCCGTCTGGCTGGACACCCCCATGATCGAGCTGAAGCACGGCGCGGGCACCATTGAGAAGCGGATCCCTGCTATGATGCGTATGTTCGGCAAGCACGGCATCGACATCCGCAAGGAGCCCATTCTGATCTACCCCACGCTGCACTACCAGAACGGCGGTCTGAAGATCACCGACGACACCCAGACCGACATCGAGAATCTGTACGCAGCCGGCGAAGTTGTCGGCGGCATCCACGGCCGTAACCGCCTGATGGGTAACAGCCTTCTGGACATCATCGTCTTCGGACGCAACGCCGGCAAGTACGCCTCCGAGAAGGCCAAGTCCGTCACCCCCGGCACCGCCACTCTGGCGCACATTGCCGCCTTTGAGCAGCAGCGCAAGGATGCCGGTGTCAGCAGCAACACCCTGTCTCCTCAGCTGCTGCCGGACTACACCCGCAAGGTCAAGTAAGGAGATGAGCCCCCGTGGATTTTATTTCTAAGATCATCAGCCTGGGCCAGACGCCTACCGTATTTTTAAGCGTATTTCTGATCTGCCTTATCGGCTACGCCATCGGCGCAGTTAAGGTAAAGGGTCTGAATCTGGGTACCGCAGGCGTGTTCCTGTTCGCACTGCTGTTTGGCTATCTTTGCACCTTGCCCGGCCTGCAGAACATCCCCGTTCTGGATAAGTTCTATATGGCCGACGCCGCCGATGCCAAGATCTCCAGCTTCAAGTTTATTTCCAACATCGGTCTGGTGCTGTTTGTTGCATCGGTCGGCTGCATTGCAGGCCCCAAATTCTTCCGGAATCTGAAGGTAAACGCCAAATCCTATGTGCCTATGGGCGCGCTGATCATCGTGATGGGCGCTGCCGTTACTGTGGCATTTGCCCTGATCCCCGGCATCGGCTCCGCCTATGCCACCGGCATTCTCTCCGGTGCGCTGACCTCCACCCCGGCGTTCTCCGCAGCCCAGGGCGCAGTGGAAGCTGTTGACGCTTCCAAGCTGGGTCTGGTTTCTCTGGGTCACGCTGTGGCTTATCCCTTCGGCGTTATCGGCGTGGTTCTGTTCGTGCAGATTATGCCCCGGATCCTGAAGGCAGACATCGCCCACGAGCGCACTCTGATCGGCGTTGCCGCTGCGGAAGCTGCTGAAGAAAAGAAGGAGCGCAAGCTCATCGAGCTGGATGAATTCGGCTTCGCAGCCTTTGGTCTGGTGGTAACGCTGGGCGTGCTGCTGGGCTCTATCAAGATCCCTATGGGCGGTAAGGCCAGCTTCTCCCTGGGTATGACCGGTGGCCCGCTGCTGATGGGTCTGATCCTGGCACACTTCGGCCGGATCGGCAAGATCAGCCTGAAGGTTGACGAGCACGCGCTGAAAAGCTTCCGGGAATTCGGCCTGATGCTGTTCCTGGTGGGCGCCGGCGTAGAAGGCGGCGTTGAGCTGGTGGAGCAGATCGCAAACTCCAGCTACGGCATTATGATCGTGGTCTACGGCTTCGCAGCCGGTATGGTGATGACCCTGATCCCCATGGTGATCGGCTTCCTGTTCGCCAAGAAGATCTGCAAGCTGCCCCTGCTGAACAATCTGGGCTCTATCACCGGCGGTATGACCTCCACGCCTGCACTGGGTACGCTGATCGGCGTTGCCGGCACGGATGATGTGGCTGCCGCTTACGCATCCACCTATCCCATTGCGCTGGTGCTGGTGGTGCTGGCCTCCCAGCTGATCAACACCTTTATTCCTGTCTAAAAGATTTAAAAGCCCCCTCCTGCGAGGGGGCTTAATTATACCTTCCCCCGGGGGAAGGTGGCGCGGCTTTAGCCGTGCTGGAAGAGGAATGCGGGCACTATTTTTAAATTAAGCATAATTTTCAGGCTTATACGGCACTTCGTTGCACGCCGTTCCACTCCCCCAGTCGTGGCATTCGCCACGCCAGCTCCCTCTGACGAGGGGGCCAAGGCATTTATCGCCCCTACCTAGAAAGACCTTCGGGAAGGGCAACACTTCGCAAGGAAGTATTGCCCAAACCGGAGGTCTTTTTGTTGTTCACTTAATCTCCCAGCTTGATGTTGATGCCGCCGGAGCCTGAATCGCTGCTCTTGATCTTAATATAGGGCGTCAGCCGCTGGGCCGTGTTGATCACCGGCATAGACTGGATGTACACCTTACCCGGGCCGGTAATGCGGGTGTGGAACAAGCCCTCGCCGCCCAGGAAGATATTTTTCGCGCCCTGAACTGTCTGAATATCCATGGTGCAGCTTTCACTCATCGCCGCCAAATAACCGGTATCAACAACAATGCTTTCCCCGGCTGCCAAGTCATATTCCTTGCAATGGCCGTCGATTTCCAAGAAAACCATACCGTTGCCGGAGATCTTCTGCAGAATAAAGCCCTCGCCGCTGAAAAAGCCCTTGCCGAAGCTTTTTTGGAAATACACAGACAGCTCCAGTCCTTTTTCCATCGCCAAAAAGCCCCGCTTTTGCACCACGATGCCCCGGCCAGGCGTGACCTGATAGGGAATGATGCTGCCGGGGAAACTGGAGGCAAAGGCGATCATACCGTCGCCACCGTCTGCTGTATATTCGTTCATAAACAGGGATTCGCCAGAGAACATTCTGCCAAACATCTTTTTCAGACCGCCGCCGGTATTGGTATCCATACGCATATTGGGAGACATCCAGCTCATAGCGCCGCTTTCGGTGCATAGGGTTTGCCCTGCCGTGGGATAGCAGATCAGCACCGGCAGATTGCCGCCTTCGATTTCGTATCGAATCATAATATTCCCGTCCTTTCCGTATATTTTCCCAGCATTTGCGCCAGTTTTTTCGCGGATTTTGCCATATCTGCAACTTTTTGTGGAACATCATCCGCGGAGCAGCCGTGGCAGTACATATCCGCCTCCAGAGTCAGCCAGCCGCTGTAGCCGATGTCCTTCAAAGCGGCGATCACCGCCTCAAAGTCAATATTCATGGTAAAGGGCAGCTGGTGATGGTCGCCGTGGCAGTCGTTGTCGTGGATGTGCAGCGCCTGCAGATGGTGTCCTAAAGCGTGGATCATCTCGGCAGGAGAGGTGTTCATACCCTGCATTGCGGCGTGGCCGATATCCAGGCAGGCAACGAAATTGGGGTCATTCACCGCATTCAGATGTGCCAGAAAGCTTTCCGGATCACTGCAGGCAGCAGGCGATGCTTGGGTCTCACCGGCGTACCAGTTCCACATATTCTCCGTAGCGATCTTTACGCCGCAGCCCTTGGCAAAGGGCAGCAGCTGCAGGTACATTTCGGCGTTTTCCTCCGGGGTTTTGTAGTTATCGGGATGGATGACCACGATCTCGCCGCCGGCCTCGGCGGTAAATTCAATAGCGGTCTTCATCAGATCCCGGATCTCAGGGCAATAGACGGGGAACGGCGCGTGAGACTGATTGCAAACGATGCCGTTGTCCAGCGCCACCTGCTTGATCTGGCGCACAAATTGCAGCGCTTCCCTGGACTGCAGGGGGTGGCCTTTTTGCACCACCTGCTTGCCGTCAAAACGGGCCATTTCGAAAAGTGAAAGATCATAGCCGTCAAAGCCGGCCTTTGCCACCAGCTCCACCGCCTTCAGTTCGCCGACCATGTCGGCAATGGATGCAATTTCCGTAGATGTTTTCAGCATTTATACCGCCCCTTTCATGTTTTTATTGTAGCACAAATGACGCGAAATGCAAGTAGCTGGGCACTCTACGGTATGTCATTCCCAGTGGAGCGAAGCGGAAGGGGAATGCGGGCAGAAATCGAAAAGTCAGCACAATGCTAAGACCTCTGCGCAACTTTGGTGCACGCCGTTCCTCTCCCGTCAGCCTGCGGCTGACACCCTCCCCCCGGGGGAGGGTATATTACGCTGTCATTCCGAGGAGGGGCAGCGCCCCGACGCGGAAATCCCCTAAGGATTCCGGAAACTCCAGGGGATTGCCACACCAGTGACATCGGTCACTGGTTCGCAATGACAGATGGGCGAGGATATGCCGACGAGCAATGCTCGCCCCTGCAAGGAAAGTACTGCGCCCTCGCCTCCCTCTGATGAGGGAGGTGGATTTTGCGAAGCAAAAG
>JAFQRK010000025.1 GCA_017410075.1 Oscillospiraceae bacterium
CCGGCAAGGATCCCACCAAAGTGGACCGCAGCGCAGCCTATATGGCCCGCTATATGGCAAAGAATCTGGTGGCTGCCGGCCTGGCGACCCAGGTGCAGGTGCAGCTGGCATACGCCATCGGCGTGGCGCAGCCCGTTTCTCTGCGGGTAGACAGCTACGGCACCGGCGTGATCAGCGACGAGAAGATGACCGAGCTACTGCGCAAGACCTGCGATATGACGCCTGCAGGTATCATCCGCAAGCTGGAGCTGCGCAATCCCATTTATGCGCCCACGGCGGAGTACGGTCACTTCGGCGTAGAGGGTAGACCCTGGGAGAACACAGACCTGGCCCCCGTTTTGAAGGAATTGGCTGGAATTTAACGGCAAAGGCAGTGTAGCAATACACTGCCTTTTTTGTTGACATTGTGAAAAGTGCGTTCTATAATGAAGCTATAAATCATTGTGAGGAGGATACAGTATGTATAGGATCCCAAACAATCGGCAGACCTTTGCCTTCTCCGGCGAAAATCCCACGGGCAGCCGTAATGGCGGTACCCGTGGCAGAGATTGCGATAAGCTCAATGCCTGCAAATGGGTAGAACCCGGCGAAACCTATACCTTGGTGGATACCGATGGCCCGGGTATGATTACTCACATCTGGCTGGGTGGCAGACTGAATCATACCGCCATTTTGCGGATTTATTGGGACAACAATCCCGAGCCCTCCGTGGAAGCACCTGCTTCCGCTTTCTTCGGCAATGCCTATGATGATAATATCCGGGATCGGAACGAGAATTTGATCGTGTTGAATTCCGAGAAGATCCTGATGGCGCCGTATGCATCTTATAACAGCTATTGGGAAATGCCCTTCCATAAGCATTGCCGCATCACCCTGGAAAACCGGGGTAAGGAAGGTTTCTGGTCTTTCTACACCGTTACCGGCTGGTACGGTGAGCTGCCGGAAAATGCCGGCTATTTCCACGCTGCCTATCGGCAGGAAAAGCCGATCACCAAGGGCAGGGCCTACACCGTGCTGGATAATATCCACGGCAAGGGCTGCTTTGCAGGTGTGCTGTTGGCCGCCGGTATTAACGGTACAAGCTGGATCTGGGTGGAAGGCGAAGTGAAGATGTACATCGACGGCGAGACCTATCCCTCCATCAATTACACTGGCACAGAGGACTACTTCGGCGGCTCCTATGCCTTCGGTAACGATACGCCCCACGATGCTTACCAGACCTATTCCGGCCAGTATGTGGGTATGTATGCGGTCATCGGCAATTCTATGAAGAAGTACCAGTCCCAGCAGCGGTTTTTGCTGTACCGCTGGCATGTGAAGGATGCCATTTATTTCGACAAATCCTTCCGTATGACCATGGATAACGGCACTTACGAAGCGCCTATGTCTCCTCGTTACGATGACTACACCACAGTTGCATTCTATTATCTGACGGAGCCTCAGGGCGTTCCCTTTGAACTGCCCGGCAACGATGAAATGTGGATGCGGTAATTAAAAAGTAAAACGCACCGGATTTTTCCGGTGCGTTTTTTGCATAAGTGAAGTTAAGTATGTCATTGCGAGGAGGGCGAATGCCCGATGTGGCAATCTCCTCCTATATAGGGGATTCCCACGGACCTTACGGCTCTCGGAATGACAGCATTTTTGTGTATTATTTCGCAGAAAGATCCACGGCGTGGCGGATGATGCTAAGGGCAGGAACAGCTTTCGGCAGGGGAAGGTGGAACTTCATTTCCGGTGTCCTGGGCTCTGCTAAAGGATTGCCCTCCAGATCCGTCATATTTTGCGCGGTGATGGCAAAAGGCTTCAGATCCGGGCCAACCACCTCCAGCTCCGCACCCTCAGGGAACTTGTTGCGCAGGCTGCACAGCGCCACACCGTTTTCGTCACAGCTTTCCACAATGGCGCAGATCTGCCACTCCCGTATGTAACGGGAATGTTCAGTGTACTGACCGGGGAAACCGTAATAGAAGCCGGTGGAGTAAACACGGTGAGAAATTTTATCTACTTCGTCCCGCCAGACCGGATCAATGGGACGACCGGCGGCAATATCGTCGATACAGTGGCGGTAAGCGCCGGTGGTGATGGCGGCATAGTAGGCAGATTTGGCTCTGCCCTCGATCTTGATGCAGTCCACACCGGCGTCTATCAGATCCTGAAGATGGTCGATCATACACATATCCCGGGAATTGAGGATGTAAGTGCCCTTTTCGTCCTCGAATACGGGGAAGTATTCCCCGGGACGCTTTTCCTCCATCAGCGCGTACTGATAGCGGCAGGGCTGAGCGCAAGCGCCACGGTTGGAGTCCCGACCGGTCATATAGTTGCTCAGTAAACAGCGGCCGGAATAGCTGACGCACATTGCGCCGTGGCCGAAGGTTTCGATCTCCAATTCCATGGGCGTATTTTCCCGGATGTGGCGGATCTCCCGAAGATTCAGCTCCCGCGCCAAAACAACTCTTTGCGCGCCCAGATCATACCAGGCTTTGGCACATTCGTAATTGGCGATGGACTGCTGGGTGGAGATGTGCCGCTGACAATGGGGTGCATATTTTCCGGCCAGGGTAAACGCGCCAAGATCGGCAACGATCAGCGCATCTACCTTGGCATCCTCCAGCCGTTCCAGATAGGCAGGCAGCTGGGCGATCTCCTCATTGCGGGGCATGGTATTGACAGTTACATGCACCTTAACGCCGTGTTCGTGGGCGTAGGCGACGGCTTTGGGAAGCTCCTCCGGTGTGAAATTTCCCGCAAAGGAGCGCATACCAAAATCCGTGCCGGCAAGATAGACGGCATCTGCGCCGTACAGAACGGACATTTTCAGCCGTTCCATATCACCGGCAGGACTTAATAATTCCAGTTTTGCCATCTTAATCCCCCAGACTTGCCAGGAAGTTTTTGTGATCGTCGTAGTTGGTGAAGAACTTATGGCCGCGAATTTCAGCGTTGGGATCCAGCGCGTAGAAATAATAATTGGTATCGGCAGGATCCAGCGCGGCCTTAAGGCTGAATGCACCGGGATTGGAAATAGCACCGGGGGTCAGACCGTTGTAAAGATAGGTGTTGTAAGGACTGTCTACCTTCATATCCTCTGCAGTAAAATCGGTTTTTCCGCCCAGAGCGTAGACGATGGTAGCATCAATGTTCAGCTTGGGATAGTTGCTGGGATTGGTCAGACGGTTGTAAATAACAGAGGAAATGTTGCGGATCTCACCGGTGTGGGCGGTTTCCTTTTCGATCATCGAGGCGATGATGACCACTTCACGGATGGTGATCTTGTGCTGGTCAATATATTCCTGGCTAAGACCGTTGCTGCGGTACTTGGCGGCCAGCCGTTCATTCAGCGTGACCAGCTGCTGCTCCATTTCGTCGGTGAACTGGTCGTCAAAGCGGCTGAGCAGCTTGTGGAAGATCCGCTGGGGCTTGTCATTGGTGTAAAATTCATAGGTATCGGGGAAGAGGAAGCCCTCCAGGCAGTATTTGCTGCCGCGCTGGACGCCCTCCAGAAATGCGTAGGAGGAGAATTCACTTTGCGAAGCATATTCTTCCATTTCCTGCACAGTACAAACGCCCTTTTCTTCCAGCAGGGCATAGATCTGGGCGCAGGTGTAGCCCTCGGGGATAAAGACCTCCACAGTCTCCCGATAGGAGGAGGTGTCAGACATACCGCCTACCAGGGCGTGATAGTCGTAAAGGGTGTTCAGCTCGAAAGTGCCGGCGCTGATCTTGCCCTTTTCTTCTACCTTTGCCAGCTTGGCGTACATTTTAAACAGCTCAGGATACTTGATCAGACCTGCATTGTGGAGCTTATTGGTGATGCTGTCCAGATTGTCCGAATCGGTGATAGTGATGGTGACGCTCTTATCCTGCCGACCAAAGGCGAGGATATCAGAAGCGCACAGCCACAGAACCCGTCCCAGAGAAATGCCGATAAACAGGATCAGACCGGCCCAAATGGCGGTGGATGCAAGATGGGGAAGGCCAAACAGACCGTAGCCGCCCTTGCGCTTGGGCCGCACTTTCCGGGTAACGGCTTCTTCGCATTCTTCTGCTTCTGCTGTATCTGCAGGATCTGCATCTGCCTGCTCATCTGTATAGGCATCTTCCAGGTAGGGCGTCAAGTCCTGCTCGGGCAGGATGGCTTCATCTACAGCCCAGTCGTCTTCCATTGCCTCCTGGATGATCTTTTCCAGCTCGATGTCAGAAAGATCGGCCATATCGTAGGAGGCAACAGTCTGCTCGTCGGTGCCGATCTCCTGGCTGGGCTCGCCGGAATCTATCAGATCGTCAAACCAGCGATCGGGCTGGCCGTTCAGTTTTTCATTGTCCATAAATAACCTCCTGTCAGCGGATCACGATTTGCTCCGCGACGGTATCTGCAGCTTGCTGACCCTTCAGGGCGGCGATCAGCATCAGGCCAAAGGAAACGGCGCAGCCGGCGGATGTGCCGGTGATCAGCTTGCCGTCCTGCACGCAGGCTTTGCCGGGAAGCATATTGGCGCTGCCCATACCGTCCTCACATCCGGGATAGCAGGTGGCGTCCTTGCCGTCGGTGATCCCCAGATCTGCCAGAACAGTGGGGCCTGCACAGATAGCAGCTACAAATTTATCATTTTCCCAGGCGAATTTCAGCGCCTGCATTGCCTCCTGGCTGGCACGGACGGACGCAACACCGCCCAATCCGCCAGGAAGAATGATCATATCCATCCGGGTCAGATCCATTTCGCCCAGGGTGATGTCCGCTTCGATGCCGATGCCGTGACCGCCGTAAATGGTCTTGCCGTTTACGCCAACAGTATGCACCTGCACGCCTGCCCGGCGCAAAAGATCCAGAGGGGCGATGGCTTCCGTCTCTTCAAAGCCAGTTCCCAATAACATATAAACCATACTTAATCCTCCAGGCAATGCTTGACCGTTTCGTAGATCTCTTCGTGGATGTCCTCAATGCTGCGCATTTCGTCATCCTTGACGCATTGAACAATGTGCCAGCCGTAGTACTTGGCGGCGGTGCGGCCGGATTCCCGGCAGGTGGCGAGATACTGCATATCCTGCTCATGGATATCGGCGTGGGTATTGGTCTCCTGCTCCCGGCGGCGCATCATCTTCTCGGTAAAGGATGTGGGCACATCCAGATAGATCACCAGGTCGGGGCGGGGGAGCGCCAGCTTGTCGTACTCGAATTCGTACAGCCATTTCAGGAACTCCGCCTGCTTCTCCTTGGGCTCCTTGGAGGTCTGGTGAACAGCGTTGGAGGTGGTGTAACGGTCAGACACGATGACGCCGCCGTTTTCGTAATACTGACCCCAATCCTGCTTGTAGGATGCGTAGCGGTCAACAGCATAGAAAGAGGAGGCGGCATAGGCGTTGACATCGGAAGGCTTGCTGCCGAATTCACCGCCCAGGTACATCTTGATCAGAGCAGAGCTGGGCTCTGCATACCGGGGGAATACCAATGTCTTGAATTCCTGGCCCTCCTGCACCAGCCGCTCTGTCAGCTTGCGAAACTGCGTGCTCTTACCGGAGCCGTCTGTGCCTTCGATTACGATTAGTTTACCCATTTTTCTTGCCTCCTGCGCATAGCAATACTATGATATCATACAATAGCATATTTTAGCCCGTTTGTCCACTACCGGGATGAAGCTTTTGCAAAAGTTCCCCACAGTTATGTGCTGAGGAAAAGGGGATCTGCCGCTGCTGCAGCAAATTTTGCAGGGAAGCATCCTCCACAGCCAAAATCACGCCGTCCACCTTCCGGTTATCCAGCGCCTGCACCAAAACCGCTTTGCCGTCTTTGGTGGCGTAGCACAGCAGAATATTGTACTCTAAGCGGACAGCTTCGCCCCAAATACCTCTGACAGTCTTTTGCGTTGTGTTTTCAGCGATCACCAGCATCAGATTGCGGGTGCGGCTTTCTGCCAGACCCTTTGCAGCGGCGCTGGGGCGATAGTTAAACTGCTTGGCGTAGTCTGTGATTTTGCTGCGGGTGGCGGCGCTGATGCGGCCTTTTCCGGAAATGGCACGGGAGACCGTGGTTTTGGAAACGCCCAGATCCCGGGCAATATCGTCAATGGTCAGATTCTTTTTTGTCATAATGTAAGATTTCCTCTAGAAATATGGTGCAAATTGTGTTATAATATTTGAAAATGTGCGCAACTTTGCGCAACTTTATTCTACCAAACCATACTATGTATGTCAAGGAACGAAAGGCGGCAAAACCATGAGCAGAGCAGACGAACTTTATCGCCAAACTTGTTTGGACATTCTGGAAAACGGCTTTTCCGACGAGGGTCTGGATGTGCGCCCCAAGTGGGCGGACGGAACGCCTGCCCATACCGTTAAGAAATTCGGCGTGGTAAACCGCTATAATCTGGCGGAGGAGTTTCCCATTATGACCCTGCGCCGCACCTACTGGAAAAGCGCGGTGGACGAAATGCTGTGGATCTGGCAGAAAAAGTCCAATCGGATCGCCGACCTGAGCAGCCATGTATGGGACGAGTGGGCCGGTGAGGATGGCACCATCGGCAAGGCCTACGGCTATCAGCTGGGCAAGAAATATCAGTTCCAGGTTGGTGCCGAGCCTATGGATCAGGTGGACCGCGTGATCTACGATCTGAAGAACAATCCTGCCTCCCGGCGGATCATGACCAATATCTACAATTTTGAAGATCTGCACGAGATGAATCTGTACCCCTGCGCCTACTCTATGACCTTCAATGTCACCGGCAATAAGCTCAATGCGATCTTAAATCAGCGGTCCCAGGATATGCTGGCAGCCAACAATTGGAATGTGGTGCAGTACAGCGTTTTGACCCATATGCTGGCTCAGGTCTGCGGCCTGGAGGTAGGCGAGTTTGTCCATGTGATTGCCGACTGCCATATTTACGACCGGCACATTCCCGCGGTGCGGTCTATGCTGGAAAAGGAGGCCTTTGAAGCGCCTGAATTTGTGATGGATAAGTCCATTACCGATTTCTATGCCTTCACCAAAAACAGCTTCCAGATGGAAAACTACCAGTACCATCCCTTTGATTTTGAGATCGAGATGGCCATCTGAGGTGGGAAAATGGAACTGATCGCAGCAGTTTATGAGGATTGGGGCATCGGCAAGGACGGCACACAGCCCATCGCCCTGAGCGCTGACCGAAAGTTCTTCCGGGAGACCACCCGGGGGGCTATGGTGATCGTTGGTCGGCGTACCATCGAGGATTTCCCCGGTCAGAAGCCTTTGCCCGGCAGGGTGAATGTGGCGCTGACCCGTAGTGCAAAGGAAATTCCCGGCTTTACGGTTTGTACCAGCCCGGAAGAAGCGGCTGCCCTGGCAAAAACCGCGGAAAGAGCGATGGTGATCGGTGGCGGCAGCGTCTATCGGCAGATGCTCCCAATGTGCGATACCGCCTATATCACCAAAGTGCACTGCAAGCCGGAATCCGATACCTTTTTCCCCGATCTGGATGAAGATCCGGATTGGATCCTGGCGCAGGTACTGCAGTCCGGTGAGGAAAACGGCATTGCCTACGAAATGTGCTTATATAAAAGAAAAGGAACGGAGTGATCCGTTCCTTTTTTCTTGCCTCCCTCTTTGAGGGAGGTGTCAAAAATCTCTGATTTTTGACGGAGGGAGTTTAACTCCCCCAGTCTTTTTGCTGCGCAAAAATCCAGCCCCCTCAGGGAGGGGGCCGAGGCGTTAGCTTAGTCTTTCTGTTGCTTTCTGAAAAGCAGGTAGGAATAAACGGTGGGAATAATGCACATCAGGGCGATGATGACCATAAAGATCCAGAAATTGCCCAAGAATGCAGTCGCCATAGTGATCACGCCGCCGGCGACCCAGAGTTTACCGGCAAAGCGGTGGGTCTTGTTCCAGTTTTCCTCGTTGGACAAAGTCCAGGGCAGCTTGATGCCCATGGTGTAGGTCTGCTTCATCTTCGGCAGTAAATTGCCTAAAACAATGAATAGTGCACCCATCAGCATAGGAATAACTGTTTCAACGGGCAGGGAATGACCCAGGGCAGCGCTGTACACAAGGGTATTCAGCACAAAGCTCAGGATGGGGCAGATCCACAGCACCAACCGGAAAGTCTGGCGGTTATAGTTGGCGGATTTGGGATCGGCGGTGCTGGCAAAAATACAGACCCATTGCATTACAAGCATCAAAGCCGGCATTGCAAATACGGCAACAGATTTGCTTGCCCAGCCGTCCACATTGCCGTTGATATCCCAATGGAAGGGCAGCTGCTCCGGCAGCTTGTTCCAAAGGATCAGACCGATGAGGATGGGGATGAGGGTAACAATTGATGTGACGATAAGGGTGTTTTTATATTTCTTCAGCATTGTCGTTCGCTCCTTTCAATGTGCTGACCCACAGCATAATTTCCTCCAAGACCGAAACATTAATATCATAATAGATGAATTTTCCTTCCCGGGCATCCCGGATCAGGTCGGCCTCTTTCAAGACGGAAAGGTGACGAGAAATGGATGCGCCGGTCACGGGAAAATGCTCTGCAATTTCACCGGCAGACAGCCGACCCTGCTTCAGAAGATTCAGAATCTCCCGTCGAATAGGGTCTGCCAATGCGCGCAAAGTGTGCTGCAGACTCATGAAATCACTCCTCATTTAACATTTAACCTAAAAGTTAAATATAATATACAACACGGGAAACGGTTTGTCAATAGGGAAGTGGGCTTGCATATTAAAAGAAAAAATGTTACAATTAGGAAAATGTATTTTACAATAAGGACGAACATTATGGAAAAGAGCAATATTACATTTGCAGACCTGGGCTTAAGCGAAGCGATGCTGAAGGCTCTGGAGAAAAAAGGCTACGGCTATCCCACCACCATCCAGATGGAGGCGATCCCCCATTTTCTGCAGTGGAAGGATGTGATCGCCAAAGCCCCCACCGGTACAGGCAAGACCTTTGCCTTCGGCATCCCGATGATCGAGCATATTGACCCGCAATGCGGTGATGTGCAGGGGTTGATCCTGGCACCCACCCGGGAGCTGGCCATCCAGATCGGCGATGAGCTGCGGGGCCTGCTGACCTATTATCAGGGCATCCGCGTAGCGGTGCTGTATGGCGGTGCCGGCATCGGCGGTCAGATCAAGGCGCTGGAAAAGAAGCCCCAGATCGTTGTGGCTACCCCCGGTCGGCTGATGGATCACTATAACCGCAAAACTGTCCGCCTGGACAAGATCCAGACGGTGGTGCTGGATGAAGCGGACCGGATGCTGGATATGGGCTTCTTTAAGGATGTTACCCGTATTATTGATAAGGTGAAGAACCGCAAGAATCTGGGTCTGTTCTCCGCTACCATTTCTCAGGAGGTTATGACCGTTTCCTGGATGTATCAGCGCGACGAGGTGGAGATCACTGTAGAGCCCAAGCAGGAGGATCGCCCCGACATCGACCAGTACAGTATTACTGTTACTCCCTTGGAAAAGGCGGAAACCACCCTGCGGCTGATCAAGACCCAGGGCTTTGAACGGGTGATGATCTTCTGCAATACCAAGCATATGTGCCAGCGGCTGTGTGACGATTTTCAGCGTGCCGGAATGGACTGCCAGTGCATCCACGGCGATATTCGCCAGAGCCAACGGGAAAAGACTATGCAGCGCTACCGGGACGGCAAGCTGGCGATCCTGATCGCCACAGATGTTGCCTCCCGTGGCATTGATGTGGATGATGTGGATTGCGTCATCAACTACGATGTGCCGGAGGAAAATGAATACTATGTCCACCGCATCGGCAGAACCGGCAGAGCCAAGCGCAAGGGCAGCGCCTATTCCATCATAGGCAATTTCCCGGAAAAGGCCAAGCTGGATGAGATCGCAAAATTCTCCAATTATGCCATTCGTCCCGTGCGTTTGAATGAGGACGGCGCTCTGGTGGATGAAGAAGTGAACGCTCCGGCTCCCGTAAAAAGGAGATTCCGTTGAGAGGGGCGGAGCGGGGCTTTTTGCTCCTGAGCAGCTGCCTGGGTGACCCGATGCGAAAACCGCTGTCCACGGCACAGATGCGCATACTTTCCGACCGGATGTGGAAAATGGATTTTCCCAAAGAAGACCGGGAGCTGGAAATGGCAGATCTGATCGCTTTGGGCTACGCAAGACCCATGGCGGCGCGAATTTTGAAGCTGCTGTCCGATGGCGTAATCCTGGATCACTATCTGCAGATCGCCCGGCGCAGGGAATGCACGCCTTTGACCCGTATCAGCGAGGGATATCCGCGGATCCTGCGCCAGCGGCTGGCGCTGGAAAGCCCTGGCGTTCTGTGGGCAAAGGGGGATCTGGCATGGCTGGAAACGCCGAAGATCGCCCTGGTGGGCAGCCGGGATCTGAACGAAGAGAATGCTGCCTTTGCCCGGGAAGTGGGCGTTCAGGCAGCGAAGCAGGGATACACGCTGGTGTCCGGAAACGCCCGCGGTGCAGACCGGACAGCGCAGGAGGCCTGTTTGGAGGCCGGTGGCTCGGTGATCGTGGTGGTTGCAGATTCGCTGCTGCAGCAAAAAGAGCGGGAACGGGTGCTGTATCTGAGCGAGGAAGATTATGATCAGGAATTTTCCGCCCAGCGCGCCTTGAGCCGCAACCGGATCATTCACGCCTTGGCTGAAATGACTTTTGTGGCGCAAAGCAGCTATCGCACCGGTGGCACCTGGGACGGCACGGTGAAGAATCTGCAGGGTGGCTGGAGCGATGTATTCTGCTTTGATGACGGCTCGGCAGCCTGCCGGCAGCTTTGCCAGATGGGTGCGGATCCGGTGCAACTGCAGGCGTTGCAGATGCTCAACGGCCTTGCAAAAGAAAAATCGACACTTTTTGACCAATGATTTTCCCTCATTGGTCAAAATTTTATACACAAAATGTGGTGACGGGTACTGATTTCGACAGCACCCGTCATTTCATATACATTATAATAAGATCGGTTGCAGCTGGATGCCTTGCATCGCGGCATCCAATGCTTGGGGGATCAGGGCGAAATCAGCCACCATACTGGTTGGCTTGTTTTTGGGATCATCCTGCCGGAAAGGTACGAAATAATAATGCTTGCGTGCAAGCAGCTTGCCGATATTCTCAGCCGCGCCGGCAAGCGCATCGTTGGTGGAAACGGCCACGAGAATCGGACGGCCGTTGCGCAGGTGACTTTTTGCTGCCATGGTGACAGATGTATCGGCGATGCTGTGGGCTAATTTTGCCAGCGTGTTTCCGGTGCAGGGGGCAATGACCAGCGCATCCAGCAGTTTCTTGGGCCCGATGGGCTCAACCTGGCTAATGGCATACAGCGGATCTCTGCCGCAGATCTCTGCAGCCTGACGGATGTGGCTTTGCGCTGTACCGAAACGGCTGTCGGTTACATAGGAAGCAGGGGAAAAGATGGGGATCACGCTGTGTTCCTTTGCCAGCGCCTCCATCACGGGAAACACCTGGGAATATGTACAGAAAGAGCCGCATACGGCAAATCCAATGGTCATAAGGTTCGCTCCTTTCTTTGCAGCAA
Source organism: Oscillospiraceae bacterium (assembly GCA_017410075.1). GTDB lineage: Bacteria > Bacillota > Clostridia > Oscillospirales > Oscillospiraceae > Faecousia. Next base: position 11,493 of record JAFQRK010000025.1, read on the forward strand.
ACGGATAAAAGTGTCGGCGATCAGTTTGCCGGAGGTTTCCGGCGCATATTTAGCAGGCAGCCCAAGGGCTGAGATCACATTGGTATCTTCAATTCCCGGCTTGGAGGCCAGCTCGATCTTAAGGGTGTTGGCATCGCATATTTTGCATTGCTCTTTGGAGAGGACAGCCGACGGAACGGTGTTGAAAATGATCCTGTAACGGCCTGGGTTCAGATCTGCGGTGTTGACGGCACCAAACCCCAATGCCTGCAAGATAGAAATGTCAGCATCTTTTCTGGCGGACACGGTAACATCGGCATCCAAAGCCTTCAGCTGAGCAGCCAAACATTTGCCGATCCTGCCCCAGCCGATGATCAGCACCGGACAGCCGCGCCAGACCGTATTCATCCGTTCTCTTGCGACCCGAATCGCGCAATCAGCAGTAATGGCGGCGTTTTCAGCTATGTACCGGGCATCCTGCAGCATATCAAGCACGCGATAGCCGTGCATGGAAAGGCTGTGAAGATTTCCGCCTGCCACAGTAACATCCTCCGGCAGATCGGCCAGAATATGTGCCGGTATGCCGCCGCCCCGGATCCTGCCGTCTGCTTCAAAGCTGGGGACAGGCAGCAGAAGATGGGTCACATCCGGAGCCGGCTGCGGTGTAATCTCAAACTTGCGCTCCAGTAAATTTTGGCGGGCAAAGGAAAGCGCAGCGGTGTTTCCTGCGCAGTAAATTCGAATTCCATTCATAAATATCACCCTTTCGTCCCAGAATATGCTGTTTTGAACGCCGTTGTGCTTGATTTTTCACGCTGTTTCTGTATAATAATCTTAAGAGGTGAACGATATGCAAAGGTTAGGTTTTATTCACGATATGATGGATGTAAAGGTTCTGATCCTGTTTGCAACTGCCCGTTCCAATTATCCTATGACCAGTCAGGATATTTACGAGGTGTGCTATCAGGATGAGTGCCTGAGCTATTTTGATGTTTGCACTGCCATTCCGGAGATGATCAAGTCCGGCCATCTGCGGCAGGTGGAGGATGAAAGATATGAGATCACGGAAAAAGGTCGCCAGGACGGCGAGCTGACTGCAGACTCCATCGCATTTACGGTCAAACAGCGCACGGAAAATGCCGTTGCCCGTTATAACCGTCAGATACGCCGCAGCAGCTTTGTCAAAACCCAGGCTGTACCCCGGAAGAATGACGAATATTCCGTCATTATGTCGCTGGATGACGAGATGGGTAACCTTATGACACTGGAGCTGCTGGCACCCGATCAGCGGCAGGCCACCCGTCTGAGCCGCCTGGTGGAGAAGAAGGCGGAGATTCTTTACAACCTGATTATGTCTGAGCTGCTGGATGGCGAAGATTCTGACGAAGATTGAGTGAAAAACCCTTGCCGATTTGCAGGAAATATGGTATAGTATAAGTACACCGAGATGATCGGTAAAAACGAAAGGAGCTGACGCATATGAAATTTCAATTCAGTGAGAAGAAAGTAAAGTTGCCCGGCAATGTCCACGCTTATGCCGAGAAAAAGGTAATGAAGCTGGCACGCTACTTTGACGAAGATGCGGAGGCACTGATCGTCTTTTCTGTGGAGAAGAACCGGAACAATGTGGAGCTGACTGTGCACGGTGCCGGCACCTGGTTCCGGGCAAGTGAAAGCACTTCGGATATGTTCGCGTCCATTGATGCCGCTATCGGCACCATCGAGGGCCAGATCCGCAAGAACAAGACCCGCTTGGCTCGCAGACTCCGTCAGGATGCCTTCACCCGTACAGTGGAAGAGACTTCCTTTATTCCGGAGGAAACAGAAGACGATCTGAGTATCGTCCGCATCAAAAAGTTCCAGTTCAAGCCTATGACCCGTGAGGAGGCTGTGCTGCAGATGAATCTGCTGGAGCATAATTTCTTCGCATTCCGGGATGAGGAGCAGGATGGAAAGTTCGCAGTGGTCTATCGCAGAAATGATGGCGGCTTCGGCTTGATCGAAGATGCCGACTAAGAGAAAAAAGTTGGAATTTCAGGGGCCTTTTTAGGCCCCTGTTGTTATGTCTACCAGTAAAAGTACGAAATTAAAAGTTTTTTGAAAAAACTTGAAAAAAGTTCTTGACAAGAGTGGTGGTGCGTGATAAAATCAAAAAGCTCACCGTCCGGTGGGGACTGTACCTTGTAAATTGAATAATGTGAGACGAACTATAACACCTTGGACAATTTTGAAAAATGGAATTGTTTAAGATTATTCGTGTACGAATAAACGAAACAGCCAACGAAAATTCTTGAGTAATATTGCTAGAAGCGAATTATTCAAAACATTGATTTGAGCTCTCGTAAGAGGGTTTAGATACAATTTTTTGAGAGTTTGATCCTGGCTCAGGACG
>JAFQRK010000026.1 GCA_017410075.1 Oscillospiraceae bacterium
CTGTAAACAAAAGGCTTGACTCCGCTGGGTCAAGCCTTTTTCTTAATATCCGCTGATTTCCATTTTCTTGCAAAAGGTTTACAATTTATTAACAGCATAGTATAATAATGCCGGAAGAGGTGATTATTATGGCGAAAAAGGTCACATTTATTACCGAAAGAAATTTCTCTGAAGCCGTCAGGTACGCCCGTTCTCTAAATCGGAAAATGGCCGCCGGCATCCACGGGCAGAATATCGTTTTGCCCATTGGCAGCATAGTATTTGCAATTCACACTTTTATTCTGCTCTTGGGACTTTCGCAGGTAATCGCAGCTGAAAACGGTGGAAGTATTGCTCTTCTGGAGTCCTTCCCTTTTATTATGGATTACTGCAACTTTATTTGGGATAAACTCGCCTTAATAACCCAGAGTCCATATCTCAAAGTCTTTCTGTTTGCCGCCTACTACTATCTCCTGCCCATTGCGGTATGCGCGGTGATACGGCTGGCGATCTCCATCTTCGTCAGAGGCAAAAAGCCGGAACTTGGGGGCAGTGCAAAGCAGCAGGCAAAGCAGCTTTGCACCTTTGTGGCGCAGGCACCCATGCACAAAAAAGATCCTTCTGACGCACGGAAAATTTGGTGCCGCATCACCGGTATCCCCGTGATCGCCTGCTTCACTGCCATTGTTGCCTATGCGCTGTTTGCAGCCCCACTTCCCCAGGATGCGGAGACTTGGGCCTATATTGTGCTTGCAGTCATAGTGCTCATTGAAGCGCTATTGGTGTATGTCGTCTATACCAGGTTGTATTTTACGCTGACCGTCTTTATTAAGCCCTACTTTGACCGCATCAAGGAATGGGAAAAATTCAAGGATGAAACAGAACGGTATTGGCTCAGCATTGATCCGGATGAGAAGGCAAAACGGAGCAAATCCACCTCCGAATCTTATGACGGCTGGAAATATAGAAATCTGGAGAACACCCAGTACTACAAGGAAAAGTTCAATGAATATTACGCACAGTATATGGGTCAGCCCTATGAAACGGATGAAGACAGAGCAAAGAGGCTGGTAAGAGAAGTTGAAGACGATCTTTCCGGCGGCGGCTGGGGAGATTATTGAAAATACAAAAGGCTTGACCGAAACGGTCAAGCCTTTTGCGTTAGAATAAAGTTGTTATCCAATAAACAATTCCATACACTACACTCGCCACCGTGCCGTAGACGATAACCGGCCCTGCTATCGTAAACATCTCCGCACCGAGGCTGAGGATGTAGCATTCTGCCGGTGTCAACTTAGGCCCCATATTTACATTTAATCGGCAGTGTTGTATAATGTAAAAAAAGGGGGAAAACGAAATGAAAAAACGCTTTACTGTTCTATTAGTATTATTGCTATTATGCACCTCATTGACCGGTTGTTATCAAATCGACAGCAAAAGCACAACCGATTATCTGGCTTTTTATGAAAAAATGAGCACAATAATGCCAACCAGTTACGCTTCTCTTCCAAACCCCGAAGATATAGAAACAATTGATGATATATACTTGTTTTATTCTGACTGCGATTTAATTGATAGCTATTACACAATATATCTTGAATGTAGTTTTTCTTCCGAAAAATACGAAACAGAAAAACAACGCGTTATAGATAATGTAAAACAATATGATTTTACTCTTTATAATTCAGAGTTGTTCTCATACGACTCAGTATATATTAACCAATGCATAGAACATAATTCAGATGGATTCATTGCTATTCAAGTTTCATATGCTTTGTTTGATGATGAGAACGATAAAATCATTTATGTTGATACTTTCGAAGAAGGAACAAAATCCGAATGGAAAACATCGTATGTTCCCGAAAAATATCTTCCAAGTGATTTAATTGATTTAATCAAATAATCATATCAAAACAGGTGCCGATTAACTGGCACCTGTTTTGATTTATATCATTGTTGTTACCCAATAAATCAACCCACACACCACGCTCGCCACCGTGCCGTAGACGATAACCGGCCCTGCTATCGTAAACATCTTCGCACCGACGCCCAGGATGAAGCCCTCTGCTTGTGGTCAAGTAGGACCCATTCGTTTGGAAAAATATTTACATTAAATCGGCGGTGTGGTATAATGAAATAAATTGAGGTGGAATTATGACAAACCGACAAATCATGCTAAATGCATTAAAAAAATATACATTTCCGATTCTTCTGGAACAAGGTTTTACAAGTAAGTATCCCAACTTCAGACGCAACCTTGATAATTGCATTGAACTAATTTCTTTTCAAACAAATAAATGGGGCGGATCTTTTACTATAGAAGTATCGGCTGTCTTTCCAAACGGCAAAAACAAGAATTATGAACTATATGAAGGTATGACTGAGGAGAACTTTGGTGTGGAAGCGACAAATCACCGCTACAGATTGCCGGGTATGTTTGACGGATGGTTTTATTATAGGGATGTCTATCGCAAACGCACTTTATGCTTTGGTAACATATATCGTGATATTTCAGAAAAAGAGTCAGCCGATTTTGTACCGTCTAACGGATACAAACTAGTTCAAAAATTCAATGAAGATACCGCAGTTCAAATATGCAAGGAAATTAACATTCAATTCAAAAAAGCGCAAAAATGGCTTACTGATTTTGAAAGCAAGAACGGAAAATAATGCATAATTTAAGGCTTGGTCATTCGACCAAGCCTTTTTGTTAGAATAAAGTTGTTATCCAATACACAACCCCATACACTACACTCGCCACCGTGCCATACACGATCACCGGGCCGGCGATGGTGAACATTTTGGCGGCGGTGCCCAGGATCATTCCCTCAGTCTTGAATTCCACAGCCGGGGCGGCGATGGCATTAGCAAAGCCGGTAATGGGTACCAGCGTTCCTGCGCCTGCGAATTTGGCAATATTGTCGTATAGGCTCAGTCCCGTCAGCAATGCAGAAAGCGCCACCAGAGAGCAGGACGCGGCTGTGGCGGCATCCTTCTTTTCCAAGCCCAGCGCCAGGTAGCCATTGGTCGCCAGCTGACCCAGTGTGCAGATCAAACCACCGATCAAAAAGGCGTTAATACAGTTTTTCCATAAGGGCGATCTGGGGCTCATACTGCCCACCAATTTTCCGTATTCCCGTTCTGTCATTTCCATCCCTCCGGTTTTAGGGTGTCCGAAAATACAGATTTTACACATAAAAAAGCCCCTCTGATAATGGCGATGTCATTAAGACACTGTCATTGCGAACCAGTGACCGATGCCACTGGTGTGGCAATTTCCTCCTATTTAGGGGATTCCCACGCCAGTGTGCGCACTGGCTCGGAATGACATATTGTCTTAAGTTATTGCACCATAGAACAGAGGGGTTTTCCAATTATTGTTCCGTTTCCGGGAACAGCTTTTCAATGGCTGCGTGTGCAGCTGCCTGCTCGGCGCGCTTTTTGCTGCTGCCAACACCCGTTCCAACCACTTCGTCGTTCAGCAAAAGCTCAACGGTAAACTGCTTGTCGTGATCCGGACCGGACTCCCCTACCAGCCGGTAAGAAAGCACCTGATTCTTTTTCTGCTGCACCAGCTCCTGCAGAGCCGTCTTGTAATCAGCATTGTGCATCCGCTTGGTGGGCACATTGACCAGAACAAACTTCTCAACAAACGCAGCAGCCGCACCCATTCCGCCGTCCAAATAGCACGCCGCGATCACAGACTCCACAGCATCCGCCAAAATGGAATACCGGGTCCGTCCGCCGCCCTGCTCCTCGCCATTTCCCAGCAGCAGGTACTCTCCCAGCTTCAGTCGGTTGGCGATCTCCGCCAGTGTGGTTTCACACACCATATCCGCACGCATTCTGGTCAGCTCGCCCTCCGGTCTGTCCGGAAATGTTCTGAACAGATAGTGGGCTACCAGCATACCTAAGACCGAGTCGCCCAAAAATTCCAGACGCTCATTGCTCATCAGGCTGTTGTGCCAGCGTTCATTGGCATAGGAAGAATGGGACAGCGCATTCTGCAGCAAACCGATATTATGGAATCGGTAGCCGATTGCCGCCTCCAATTCATTCAGCATTTTCTGTCTCCTCCTGCGCAGTCAGCGCCTTTAGGCCCTGCTCCAGCTCATCCGCCACATTGCTGCTGACAGCCGCCTCCGCCTGCCGGATGGCATTGCAGAAGGCCAGCGCGTCAGACGAGCCGTGAGCCTTGATCACCGGCTTGCAGATACCAAGAAACTGCGTGCCGCCGATCTCCCGATAATCCAGCATTTTCACCAGATCTTTAACACCGGACTTGCTGAACAGATAACCGATCATCGTAAGTATATTCTTCTTGAACATCCGCTTCATCAGGCTGCCCATAAACATAGCAGTACCCTCGATGGATTTGAGCAGCACATTGCCGCTAAAGCCGTCGCAAACTACCACATCCACAGCGCCCAGAGGCACATCGCGGGCTTCCACATTTCCCACAAAGTTCAAGATGCCGCGCTCAGCAGCTGCCTGCAGCAGCGCATAAGCTTCCTTCTGCAGGGGTGTGCCCTTGGAATCCTCTGTGCCGATGTTCAAAAGACCCACCCGGGGATTTTCAATGCCCAGGGATTTCTTTGCGTGCAAAGCGCCCATCAGACCAAACTGCAGCAAAAACTCCGGGGTGCATTCCGCATTTGCGCCGCAGTCCAGGATCACCGTCTTGCCGCCGGCTTTATTGGGCATCGCAGGGCCCATTGCCGCACGGCGGACACCTTTGACCCGTTTGACGATCAAAGTGGCACCGCTCAGCAGCGCACCGGTGCTGCCGGCAGAAACAAAGGCATCGCCCTGCTCCTGTGCCAGCATCCGCAGACCCACCACCATAGAGGAATCCTTTTTCTTGCGGATGACCTGTGCAGGATCGTCGTGCATATCCACGACCTCGTCTGCGTTGGCAATCTCCAGACCCTCCGGCAGGTTTGCAATATTATTCTTACGCAGCACATTCAGAATTTCCTCTCCACGACCAACCAATGTGATGCGAGAGCCAAACTTCTCAGCTGCTTGAATCGCGCCCAATACGGGTGCTTCGGGGGCGTGATCGCCGCCCATTGCGTCAAGAATGATTTTCATAGCACACCTCTTTCTTTCGCGCAAATTTCGTCGATAACAGCCAGAGAACGGTTCGCAATGGCAAGATTCTTTTCTGCCTTCTTGCGGATCCGCTGCTCCAGCGGAGAAATGATGCTGAAATTAATATTCATCGGCTGGAAATTCTCGATGCTCTCGTCGCTGATATACCAGCCCAAGGCACCAATCGCGGTGGTTTTGGGGAAATCGGGCACTTCCCTGCCCGTGACCTTGGCCGCCATTGCCACCGCGGCCAGGAAGCCGGATGCTGCCGACTCCACATAGCCCTCCACACCGGTCATCTGACCGGCGAAGGCTACCAGCGGATTCCGCCGGTCTGCATAATAGCGATCCAGCAGCTTCGGGCTTTGCAGAAATGTATTCTGGTGCATCACGCCGTAGCGGACGAATTCCGCATTGGCCAGCGCCGGGATCATAGAGAACACCCGCTTCTGCTCGCCGAATTTCAAATGGGTCTGGAAGCCCACCAAATTGAAAATGCTCTTGGCAGCATTGTCCTGCCGCAGCTGAACCACAGCATAGGGCTCTTTTCCGGTTTTGGGATCGGTAAGACCAACCGGCTTCAGCGGGCCATAGCGCAGGGTATCAAAGCCACGGCGGGCCATAACCTCTACCGGCATACAGCCCTCAAAGACATTGCGGTCCTCAAAGCCGTGTACCGGTGCCTCTTCAGCAGAAACCAGCTCTGTGATAAAGGCCTCATACTGCTCTTTGTTCATAGCGCAGTTGATATAGTCCGGCGTTCCGCGGTCATATCGGCTCTGCCACCAGGCCTTGTCCATATCAATGGACTCCGCGGTTACCAGCGGTGCGGCTGCATCGAAGAAATGCAGGTAATCTGCGCCAAAATATTCACCAATGGCTTTCGACAGTGCATCAGAGGTCAGCGGGCCGGTGGCAATGATCACCGGACCTTCCGGCACTTGCGTGATCTCCCGGGAAATGACGGTGATATTGGGGTGATTCCGCAGTTTTTCCGTAACCGTTTTGGCAAAACCCTCACGGTCAACCGCCAGGCAGCCGCCGGCTTCCACACGGGTCTTCTCCGCACATTCCAGAATCAGACTTCCGCAGCGGCGCAATTCCTCTTTCAGAAGACCGACTGCATTCTCCAGCCGATCGCCACGCAGAGAATTGGAGCAAACCAGCTCCGCAAAATCCGGGCTGTGGTGGGCAGGGGTCATCTTATGGGGCTTCATTTCGATCAGCTCCACCGAAATACCCCGCTGCGCCAGCTGCCAGGCAGCTTCCGAGCCTGCCAGACCGGCACCGACTACAGTAACCTTACTCATTTGCCTGCCCCCGTCTTCTTGGAAGACTTTCTGGCGGTCTTCTTTCCCTTAGAAGGAGCTTCCTCCGTCTTCTTCTGGTAATAACCCCGTTTATCCTCCGGCAGGAAATTGCTGCACTTCTCATTGATGCAGAAGGGCTTCATTCTGCCTCTGCCGGACTTCTTGAACATGGTATTGCCGCACTCCGGGCAATCCAGTTCTGTGGGTACATCCCAGCTCATAAATCCGCACTGCGCGCCCTTTTCGCAGCCATAATAGGCATAGCCGCGCTTGGATTTGCGCTTCAGGATCGTGCTGCCGCAGTTGGGGCAGCGACCGGGCATTTTTTCCACGATGGGCTTGGTATTCTTGCACTCCGGCCAACCGGGGCAAGCCAGGAATTTGCCGAAGCGGCCAACCTTAACGACCATCTGCTTGCCGCAAACATCGCAGATCTCATCGGATTCTTCATCCGGCACCTTCAGACGGGTACCCTCCAGGGCGGATTCCGCATCGGTCAATTCCTTGTGGAAACCGGCATAGAAATCGGAAAGAACTTCCTTCCAGTTCCGCTTGCCTTCTTCCACATCGTCCAGACGGGTCTCCATATTGGCGGTAAATTCCACATCAATGATGTCCACAAACCGCTCCATCATCAGACTGTTGACAACTTCACCCAGGGGTGTGGGGGCAAGGCGCTTGTCCGTCTTGACCACATATTCCCGATCCTGAATGGTGGAAATAATGGATGCATAGGTGGAGGGTCTGCCCACACCCTTTTCTTCCATTGCCTTGACCAGCGTTGCTTCCGTATAACGGGCAGGCGGCTGGGTAAAATGCTGCTCCTTCTTGATGTCAGCGATATTTGCACGGTCGCCGACCTGCAGATCCGGCAATGCGGAGCCGTTTGCCTCTTCCTCGTCATCCTTACCCTCTTCGTAGACTGCAATAAAGCCGGAGAACTTCAGGCTCTGGTTGCTGCTATGGAAGATATGACCGGCGCACTGCGTGTCAATAGCCACGGTATCATACACTGCATTTGCCATCTGGGATGCCACAAAACGGCTCCAGATCAGGCAGTACAGCTTATACTGCTCCTTTGACAGGCTTCCCTGCACCCGCTCCGGATCCAGCTCCACATGGGTGGGACGGATAGCTTCGTGGGCATCCTGGGCACCTGCCTTGGTTTTAAAGGTGTGGGGCTTACCATAGTAATAGGCGCTGCCGTAGCGGTTTTTGATATAGCCTGCAGCGGCAGCCATTGCTTCATCGGAAATACGCAGGGAGTCCGTACGCATATAGGTAATAAGCCCCAGTGTACCCTCGCCTGCCACATCAACGCCTTCATAAAGCTGCTGTGCGACAGCCATTGTACGCTTGGGGGTCATATTCAGCTTCCGGGAAGCCTCCTGCTGCAAGGTAGAGGTGGTAAACGGAGGTGCTGCGGATTTTTTCTTCTCCGCTTTCTTAACATTTACGACCTCAAATTCCTTGCCGGTAATGTCAGAAATGACCTTGTCGGTCTGCTCCTCATTCTGCAGCTCCCGCTTCTTGTCCGTGCCGTGATAATGGGCAACAAAAGAGCCGGGCTTGCCGATGCGATCCAGCTTTACATCCAAAGACCAATATTCCTTGGGAATAAATGCGCGGATCTCATTTTCCCGATCCACCACCAAACGGGTGGCAACAGACTGGACACGACCTGCCGACAGACCGCGGCGCACCTTCTTCCACAGCAGCGGAGACAGCTCATAGCCAACGATCCGGTCCAGGATCCGTCGGGCCTGTTGGGCATCTACCAGCGAATAGTCGATATCTCTGGGCGCACGGATAGACTCTCTGACAACACGCTCGGTGATCTCGTTGAAGGTCACACGGCGCGCCTTGCTGTCAGAAAGTCCAAGCAGCTCCTTCAGATGCCAGGAGATGGCCTCGCCCTCCCGGTCAGGGTCCGTTGCCAGATATACGGTATCGGCATCGGCTGCGGCCTTTTTCAGTTCTTTGATCAAATCCTCTTTTCCCGCCACGGGGACATATTTCGGCGTAAAGTCGTGTTCCAAATCTACGCCCATGGTGCTCTTGGGCAGATCCCGCAGGTGACCCATACTGGCCTTGACTGTATAGCCAGCGCCCAGATATTTGCCAATGGTCTTAGCCTTGGAAGGCGACTCTACGATAACAAGGTTTTCCATTTTATCTTCCTTTCCTATTTAAGGGCAACCCGTTTGCCGGGCTTCCTGACAACAATGCCCTGGATCTCCATCAATGTCAGCTGGGAGAGAACCTCACCGGGCTGCATTCCGGATTGGGCGATCACATCGTCCACCAGCTGCTCGCCGCCAAGCAGATACTCGGCAATTTTGCGCTGGTTTTCAGGAAGTGCCTCAAATTGCTCACGATTGTCATAATAAGGCTGTGTAAGCCGCTTGTCAATGCTATCTTTCTGGGGATTTTCTGCCGTTTCCGCGGTTTTACGGGGTTTCATCGGCTTTTGCGCCACTTTTTGCTCTGTTCTTTCCTCGCCGGTAAAGCCGGCAGGCTGCACAAAGCTCTTGTCAGTACGAATCTTGTCCGGATACAGATTCAGATATTCACTGACCACATCCCAGCCGTTACGGACAGGGATCGCACCCTCGCGCAACAGCGCATTGCTGCCGACACAGTTGGGGACATCCACATTCCCGGGCACAACAAATACATCCCTGCCCTGATCCGCTGCCTGCTTTGCTGTGATCAGCGCGCCGCTCTGTTCCGGCGCTTCCACGACCAGCACGCCGTTGGACAAGCCACTCATGATCCGGTTTCTTCTTGGAAAATTCCACTTCAACGGATCTGTTCCGGGAGGAAATTCAGAGATCAGGCATCCGTGCCGTTCCACATCCGCGAAAAGTGCGCGGTTGCAGGCAGGATATACGATATCCGCACCGCAGCCCAGAACACCAACCACAGTTCCGCCGGCGGTAAGTGCGCCGGATGCCGCAGCACCGTCGATACCTGCTGCCATTCCGCTGACAACGATGGCGCCGCAGCGGGCCAGCTGGCCGCCAATACGGCGGGCTACATTCATTCCGTAGGCAGATGCCTTGCGTGTACCCACCGCCGCAATAACCGGCGAGCCGTCCAGATCCGGCAAATGGCCCACATAATACAGCACCATCGGCGGATCTGCAATATTCTTTAGGCGGCTGGGATACGCGCCGTCATGGAAGGTGCAAATATGAATGCCCAGATCCACGCACTCCTGCAAAATATCCCCTGCCTTATGCAGATCCTTCTCCTGCAGCGACTGCGCGATCTGCTTCGTCATATTCGGAACATCTGCATACGCAGCGCTGTCTGCAAAGAAGATATCCTCAGGATTGCCAAAATGCGATAAAACAGCCAGTCTGTCCCTATCATTCATATGCGGCCGTGTGGCCAGCCATATCCAATGTATCAGCATTTTGGTTTCCTTCTCTCTGTCTCTATAGTTTTGTCATCTGCCACATCACAATGGTGGCTGCGACCGCTGCATTTAAGGACTCGCAGTTGGGATCCATCGGGATGATCAGCTGGTTCTGTGCGCTTTCCAGGATCTCCTGCCGTACGCCCTGACCCTCGCTGCCGATCACAACTGCCATCTTTTGCAGGTCAGCCTTTCTAAGATCCTGCGCACGGTTCGACAGTGCGGTGACACCGATGGAAATGCCGGCATCCTTGCAGGCTTTCTCCGCCTCCTGCCAGGTCACGGTGACCGGCGGTCTGCGGAACACTGCGCCCATAGATGCGCGCACCACCTTATGGCTGTACGGATCCGCGCAGCCCTCCAGCAAAGCAACGGGGATCTGCAATGCATCCGCCGTCCTCAGGATGGTACCCAGATTTCCGGGATCCTGAATGCAGTCCAAAAGCAGCATACCGGGCTGCGGTGTAAATGCTTTCCTTTCCGGCAGCCGGCAAAGGAACAGCGCGCCCTGGGGCGACTGCATCGGAGAAACAGATGCCATCACATCCTCCGGCACGCGGACAATGCGTACATTTTCCGGAATTTCTGCCTCCACACCGTCTGAAAGGATCACTGTTTCCAAGCCCGGCCAGTGGGCGATCGCTTCTTTCAGAAGCTTCGTTCCGTCCGCCGCAAAAAGGCCGGCCGCTTCCCTTTCCTTTTTGGAAGAAAGCAGTCTTTTCACCTGCTGCAGCAGCGGATTTTTCCGGGCTGTAATTCGAATTTCTGTCATATTCCATAGCCCTCCAAAAAAGGCATATTTTTGGATGATACATTATATTATAGCAAATACCGCAATTAATGCAAGATAATTTTATTTTTGCAGCAAAAAGCCACCGGCTGAGCCGGTGGCTTCATCGTTTTAATTAGCCCTCGCGGGTGACGCTGATGACCTTCATTTCGTAGGAGCCGGCAGGTGCGACAACGGTGAAAATATCGCCTGCAGATTTACCCACAACAGCACGGCCAAAGGGAGAATCGTCAGAGAGCTTGTACTCCATGGGATTGGCCTCCTGAGAACCGGTGATACGGTAGGTGGTCTGCTTGCCGGTCTTCACATCCTCCACCACAACGCTGCAGCCCAGACCGACACGGCCGGTGGCTTCGTTCTCATCCTCGATGATAACGGCGTGGGACAGAATGTTCTCGATCTCAGCAATGCGGCCGTACAGCTTTGCCTGCTCGTTCTTGGCGGCATCGTATTCGGAGTTTTCGGACAAGTCGCCGTAGGAGCGAGCCTCTGCGATCATTGCAGCGATCTCACGCTCACGGGTAGTCTTCAGATAATTCAGTTCCTTTTCCAGATCTGCCAGGCGCAGACTGGTAATCTTAAATTCCTTTGCCATATCAAAAAATCCTTTCTCAGGTTAAACTTACCATTTAGCTTTTACATTATAGTGTAAATATCCTTAGCCGTCAAGTATTTTTGGAAAAAAGCTTCCCACAGCCCAAATCGGGCTGTGGGAAATGTCAATTATCCGATGTAGTTCATAGGATTGACCGCTGCACCGTTGTAACGGAGCTCAAAATGCAGGTGCGGTCCGGTCGTACCGCCGGAATCGCCTACATAGCCGATGACCTGACCTGCTGTTACAAAATCTCCTTCAGAAACGATGAAATTGGTCATATGCATATAGATGGACTTAAAGCCGTCCAGATGGTCGATCATAACTGTCCAGCCGCCGGAGCCGTACCAGCCGGTGTAGGACACAACACCCTCCCGGGTGGCATAGATGGGCTTGCCGTAAATACCCATACACCACAGGTCAACACCGTTATGGAACTTTTCAACGCCGGAAATGGGATGGATACGCCAGCCAAAGGGACTGGTGACCATGGTGTAATCGCAGGGGATCACCCAGGTCTTACCCAGCTCATCCTTGGTGGGTGTGCCGCCGTTGCCGTTGCCGGCAGGCTGCGTGGGCTTGGGCGCCGTTGCCATATGCTCGCGATACTTGGCTTCGTCATACTCCACCTTTTTATTCGCCAGCTCGTCGGTCATTGCCTCCTGCTCTTCTTCCAGCTCTTCCATCAGAGCTTCATACTCCTCGCCCTTGGCAAGCAATTCTTCCAGCAGCTCCTGCGCCTTTGCCGCCTTCTCCTCCAGCTCCGCCTGCGTGGCTGCCAGCTCGTCCTTGGCGACCTTCAGCTCATCCCGCTCCGCGGTCAGCTCCGCCTTGGCTGCCTCCACTTCCAGTGCAGCCTCCCGGATCTCCTTCATTCGCCGGCTGTCTGCCGCGGCGATCTCTTCCATCATAGTCAGCCGATCCAAAAAGTCAGAAAAGCTGTTTGCCTCAAACAGCACCGACCAATAGGACAGCTCACCGTTTTCCTCCATAGCACGGATACGCTCTTTATGCTTTTCGTTCAGCTCCTTGAGCCGCTTTTCAGCATCGTCCAGCTCCTCCTGCTTGTCCGCGATCAGGACGCTGTAGGCAGAGATCTGCTCGTTGATATTGCTGATCTGGGTATACAGCAGACCGATCTGCTGATCGATCACATTCTTCTGATCCATGATCGCCCGAATTTCGGAAGCATTTTCATCCTGCTGATCCCGCAGATCATCCAGCTTGTCTTCCAGTTCAGCCTGCTCTTTTTCCAGCTGTTCGATCTGTTCCTTAATGGCGCTGGAGGATGCGGCATTTGCATTGGTGGGCAAAAAATCCGAGGACAAGCCCAAAAGCAATCCGCAGATCAGCACCAGCACGATGGCCGACAGTCTTACTCTTTTATTCTTCATTTTTGCTCCTTAAACGTCCATAAACTTACGGATGGATGTCCAGCTGCCGATAACGCACACAAAGAGGCCGGCTGCTCCGAAGGTAACCACCATAGGCACCAGCAGCTCCTTAAAGGGAACGAAGTCGATCAGCAGCTTCAATTTGCTGACAGAGTCCAGCTGCACATCGACCCAGTCATAAACCAGCCACATCAGGCCAAAGGATGCCGCTGCACCCACCATACCCAGTGTAAAGCCCTCAACAACGAAGGGCAGCCGGATAAAGCCGTTGGTAGCGCCCACCATTTTCATAATGGCGATCTCATCCCGGCGGTCATACATGGCCAGCTTGACGGTGTTGGAAATGATCAGCAGGCTCACCAGCAGCAAAACCGCGATCACAACAAAGGAAGCCACATGCAGCACATTCTGCAGCGCGGAGAAGCCCTCCGCAAGTTCAAAATTGGCTTTTACATCCGCCACGCCGTCCACCTGTCTGATCTGCTCCACCAAATCCCGGATCGGTGCATTGGGATAAAGGGTGACCACATAGCGGTGACGCAGATCCTGTGCGTCCACGCCCAGAAAGGCATCGTCACCCTCGTGATCGGCGATGAAATTCTCCAGCGCCTCTTCCCGAGAAACGAACTTGGCCTGATCAATGTATTCCGGTGCCACCTGATTCAGTCTTGTTCCCACGCTGCGCGCCTGGGCGTCAGACAGGGTTTCATCCACATAGACCATAACCTCGTTGGTCTTGTTCAGGTCTTCCACAATGACATTGAAGTTATAAGCAAGGCAGGAAAAGCTGCCAACGATCAAAAGGCAGGCAATGGTAACACACACTGCCGCAAAGGACATAAAGCCGTGGAGGAAAATGCCACGGATGCCTTCTTTGATCAAATATCCTAAATTATTGATCTTCATAATGATAATACCCGTCCATTCCGTCGCTGACAACCAGACCGTTGTCAATGACAATCACTCGCTTGGGGAAGCGTTCCACCAGATCCTTCTCGTGGGTGACCACCAGCATCGTGGTGCCCAGATTGTTGATCTCCTGCAAAAGACTCATAATTTCCAGACTTCTTGCAGGGTCGAGGTTTCCGGTAGGCTCGTCTGCAATGATGGTGGAGGGGTTATTTACCAGCGCGCGGGCAATGGCCAGACGCTGCTGCTCACCGCCGGAAAGCTCACCGGGATGGCGGCGGCTCTTGGTCTCCAGGCCCACCAGCTCAAGAACATAGGGTACGCGCTCGCGGATCTCCCGCTCTCTGGCACCGATGACTCGCATTGCAAAAGCAACATTGTCATAAACCGTCTTATTCTCGATCAGGCGGAAATCCTGAAACACGACACCGACTGTGCGGCGCATATAGGGAATTTCCCGCTTGCGGATACGCTCCAAAGAATAGCCGTTCACATGAACCATACCGGAGGTAGGCTTCAGCTCACCGGTGATCAGCTTGATAATTGTGGACTTTCCCGAGCCGGAAGGGCCCACTAAAAATGCAAATTCGCCGTCCTCGATCTGCATGGAAACGCCCTTCAGGGCCTTCGTGCCGACGGAGTACGACTTGGTAACATTGGTAAATTCAATCATATTGAGCAGCTCCAAAATCAGTATGTAAAAATTGTAACATATTGTAACATTTGTGTCAATATACCGGCAGAATTTTACAAAGAAAAAACAGGGCTGCATTCTATTGCAGCCCTGTAGCCTATATCAGCGTGCTTCCCGGGAAGACAGGTACTTGCGGACCATCAGTGCAACCTTGAAAACGATAGCATGGTCGAACTCCCGCAGGTCCAGACCGGTCAGCTTCTTGATCTTCTCCAGGCGGTAGACCAGCGTATTGCGGTGGACAAACAGCTTCCGGGAGGTTTCGGACACATTCAGATTGTTTTCGAAGAACTTATTGATGGTAAACAGCGTCTCCTGATCCAGAGAATCAATGGAATTCTTCTTGAAGACCTCATCCAGGTAAATGTCACAAAGAGTGGTGGGCAGCTGGTAGATCAGCCGTCCAATGCCTAAGTTATCATAGTTGATAATGCTGCGCTCCGTGTCAAAGACCTTGCCCACATCGATCGCAGTCTGCGCTTCCTTGTAGGAATCCGCCAGATTGCGCAGATGCTCCGCCACGGTACCGATACCGATCGCAGACTTGACGAACAGCTCGTTCTTCAGCGCATCCGCAATGTTCTGCGCAATATGCTCCAGATCGGCAGTGGTGGTGTTGCTTGCGATCTGCTTGATCACAGCAATATCCGTCTCATTAATGCTCAGCACAAAGTCCTGATTTTTATCCGGGAACAGGCCGGCGATCACATCCACAGTCGCCACATCGCCGTGACCCAGCTGCCGCACCAGAAATACCGCCCTGGGTGCTTCTGTGGCAAAGTGCAGCTCCTTTGCGCGGATATAGATATCACCGGGCAGGATGTTATCCATAATGATGTTCTTCACGAAGGTGCTGCGGTCATGCTTTTCCTCGTAGAAGCCCTTGGCGTCGTTGAGGGCAATGTATGCCATCTGGCAGGACAGCTTGGCGCTTTCATCATCACCGGTGCAGAACACAGCATAATCCAGCGCGTTATTGTTGCCGAAAATGGGCTTAAAAGTCTTCTGGTTAAAGGTTACAACAGCCTCTGTGCAGGTTGTTGCCTTTACTGCGGCATCCTGCCAGCGCTCACCTAAAAGGGCGGCATCCGTGCTGGAAATAACATAGCCGTCGGTATCGATCACACCGAAAGTGCGATCCGAGATTTCTTTCAGTTGGGAAATGACTCCTTGGAAAACGCTGTTAGACATTTTGCAGACCTCCCTAAAAATATGCACAAATACGAATTTCACAAAATTGCACTATGAGTATACACCCTTTTTGCGCATATTGCAAGTACCTTTTGACATATTATTGCAAAATCGTCTGCATTTTTTATGTATTTTTCCCTAAAAACGGGAGGGTACTGCCGCGCAGCGCCCTCCCGATTCATCATTTTACCGACATTCTGCCTCCAGATCTTCGATCTCCTGCTGCGTCAGTTCCCGGGTTTGCCCCAGAGGAAGCGTCCCCAGCGTCAGGCTTCCCTCCTGCACCCGTTTCAGATACAGCACGGTCATCCCCCGGGACGCCATCATCCGGCGTACCTGGTGATACTTCCCCTCGCAGACCGTGATCAGGCTCTCCCCTGCCCCTAACGGCTCCAGCTTTGCGCTGCGGCACACAGTTGCGTCGCGCAGTATCAGACCGTCAGCAAAGGCCTGCACATCCTCCGATGTCGCCTGCCCTTCGTGACGGGAATAGTAGACCTTGGGAACTTCCTTTTTGGGGGAGATCAGCCGGTGCAGCAGATCCCCGTCATTGGTAAACAGCAAAAGGCCCTCCGTTTCCTTGTCCAACCGGCCCACAGGCTTCACATCCTGCCGCAGCAGCTGTGCCGGCAGCAGCTCCATAACCGTAGGCTGATTATCCTCTGTTGCGGTTACATAGCCGGCCGGCTTATGCAGCATCGCGACCACCCGGCGTTTGCCCTGCAAGACCTGACCTGCGTACAGAATTTCCTGGGCACCGGGGTCTACCTTCCGCGCGCCGTCCCTCTGGGGTACGCCGTCCACTGTAACTGCACCGGATTTCAGAATGCTTTTCACCTGGCTGCGGCTGCCAACACCGCACTCCACCAGAAATTTGTCCAACCGTTCCATACTTCCTCCGTTCTAACCTCGTCCAACCATGAATAGGCTTTAATGCGAATTCAAAATTGGAGGGATTTTATATGCTGGTAATGACCGCAAAGGTCGATAAGAAAAAGATCGCCGTTATTTTTGCCGCTGTTGTTGTCGCCATCGCCGCGCTGATCCTGCTGTTCAGCGGCGGACGGGATGCATCACCCACTGCCGCAACCAATGTATCCAACAACGATGCCCGCGTGGAATTCTTAAAGGGCTTTGGCTGGGATGTGACCACATCACCGGTAGAAAGCAGTCAGGTACGCATTCCCGAGAAGACCAACGAGGTTTTTGACCGCTATAACGAGATGCAAAAACAGCAGGGCTACGATCTGACCCAATACGCCGGGAAAACCGTTATGCGCTATGTCTATAAGATCAACAACTACCCCGGCGCCATCGAGCCGGTGTATGCAACGGTGCTGATCTATAAGAATCAGGTCATTGGCGGGGATGTAACGGATACCGCAGCCAAGGGCCACATTCACGGCTTCCAAAAGCCGGAGCAGCTGCCGCAATCTACAACCCCGGCAACCGACGCAACCGCGCCCACCGCCACAAGCCCCACCGGAGTTACGGAATAATCATATCACAAAAAGCGAATCTTGACAAGGCAGCACCGCGGTGCTATACTGTAGACAATCGAATACATCTTCAGGGCAGGGTGAAATTCCCGACCGGCGGTAAAGTCCGCGAGCGCTAACGGCGCAGAATCGGTGTGATTCCGATACCGACAGTACAGTCTGGATGGAAGGAGATCTCTTATGCGCTATTTTTATGCCCTGAGTGTATACTCGGGGCATTTTTAATTTGAGGTGAACGGTATGAAACCCAATGTAAAGAAAATGGTACTGATCGCAATGATGGCCGCAGTTGCTTACTTACTGGTATTCTTCATTCGGATCCCGGTGGTGTTGTTCCTGAATTATGAGCCGAAGGATGTAATCATTACCATCGGCGGCTTCCTGCTGGGTCCTATGTCTGCGCTTGCCACATCGCTGGTGGTGTCTTTTGTAGAGATGGTTACCATCAGTACCACAGGTCCCATCGGCGCACTGATGAATTTTATCTCCACCTGCAGCTTTGTCTGTACCGCAGCGCTGATCTATAAGAAACGCCGTAACCTGGCCGGTGCTGTGATCGGTCTGCTGGTCGGCTCTGTTACCATGATCGCCACTATGCTTTTGTGGAACTATCTGATCACGCCGCTGTATATGACCGGCACCTCCCGGTCCCAGATTGCCGATATGCTGATTCCGGTGTTTCTGCCTTTTAACGCGCTGAAAGCAGGCTTTAATACCACGCTGACCCTGCTGCTGTATAAGCCTCTGGTCACTGCTCTTCGCCGCACCGGTCTGGTCGAGCGCAAATCCCCGGCAGCCGGCAGTTCCAAGCTAGGGCTTTACATTTTCTCTGCCGCCCTGCTGATTACCTGCATTCTGCTTTTGCTGGTATGGCGCGGTGTCATCTAAAATATTAACCAACATTACGCTGTCATTCCGAGTGGAGCGAAGCGGAATCGAGGAATCCTCGCACCCTGTTTTCTGCAAATGTAACTGCAGTGCGAAGATCCCTCGACTCGCCATAGCTCCCTCAGGATGACATTTTTTCATTTCAGAATAAAAAGTTCTTCCTTTTTTTGCAATTTTGTGGTATGCTGTAAGATGAATGATTATGAGCAAAAAAGGAGTACGAAATGATCACTGTTAGTAATTTAGGTATGCAATTTGGCGGTCAATGGCTGTTCCAGCATGTTGACCTGCAGTTTTTGCCGGGCAACTGCTACGGCATCATCGGCGCAAACGGCGCCGGCAAGTCCACCTTCCTGCGAATCCTCACCGGTGAGCTGGACTCCACCACCGGCAATATCAGCATCGATCCCGACAAGCGGGTGTCTGTTCTGAAGCAGAATCAGAACGCCTACGACGAATATTCCGTTATGGACACCGTCATTATGGGCAATCAGCATCTTTACGATGTGATGAAGGAAAAGGACGCCATTTATGAAAAGCCGGATTTTTCCGACGAAGATGGCATCCGCGCCGCTGACCTGGAAGCAGAATTTGCAGAGCTGGGCGGCTGGGAGGCAGAATCCGACGCTTCCCGCCTGCTGCAGGGTCTGGGTATCGGCACAGAAATGCACTATGACATTATGGCCACCGTTGACCCCCGGCTGAAGGTCAAGGTGCTGCTGGCCCAGGCGCTGTTCGGCAATCCCGACATCGTTATGCTGGACGAACCCACCAACAATCTGGATATCGAGGCCATCAACTGGCTGGAGGATTTCCTGCTGGACTTCCCCGGTATGGTCATCGCCGTTTCCCACGACCGTCACTTCCTGAACACCGTTTGCACCCACACGGTCGATATCGACTACGGCAAGATCAAGCTGTATGTGGGTAACTACGACTTCTGGTACGAGTCCTCTCAGATGGTGC
>JAFQRK010000027.1 GCA_017410075.1 Oscillospiraceae bacterium
CGTCAGAGGGGGCCTTATTTATTTCTTCACTTTTATACGGATTTTCCCTTGCAAAAAAGGCAGAAAAATGCTATTATTTTATATTGAGATGGTATTATTCGGAGGATCGAGAATGAACACCAAAACCACCGTAATTTCTGAGGCCGAGCTGAGCAAGCAGTTCGCCTTTTGTGATAAGATCAATGCCTGGTGGCTGAGTCAAAACCGCACCCCCATTGCTTATGTGGAGACCTACGGCTGTCAGCAGAATGAAGCCGACTCTGAAAAGCTCCGTGGCTACCTCATCCAGTCCGGCTACGCCATTGGACACGAAGCCGAGGGCGCGGATGTGGTGATTATGAACACCTGCGCCATTCGCGAGCACGCAGAGCAGCGGGTCTACGGCAATCTGGGCGCGCTGACCCATACCAAGCGCCGCCACGAAGGACAGAAAATTTTCCTCTGCGGCTGTATGGCCGGGCAGACCGTTGTTTCTGACCGGATCAAAAAAAGCTATCCCCATGTGGACGGCGTTTTTTCCACCCATCATCTGTGGCAGTTCCCAGAAATTCTGTGGAATGTCCTCAGCCGGGGCAAACGCCAGTTCTACATTGAAGATGAGCCCGGCTCCATCGCCGAGGGTATTCCCCAGGCCCGTGACAACACCCTGAAAAGCTGGGTGTCCATTATGTACGGCTGCAACAATTTCTGCACCTACTGCATCGTACCCTATGTCCGGGGTCGGGAGCGCAGCCGCAAAAAAGAGGATATTCTGGCAGAATGCCGTTGTCTGATCGAAGCCGGCAGCAAGGAGATCACCCTCCTGGGTCAGAATGTCAACTCCTACGGCAAGGACTTGTACGACGATTTCGATTTTGCGGATCTTCTGGCAGCGATTGCGGAAATTCCCGGCGAATTTTTGATCCGCTTTATGACCAGCCACCCCCGGGATGCCGGCAAAAAGCTGTTCGACACCATGGCGTCTTCCCCCAAGATCGCCAAGCAGCTGCATCTTCCCTTCCAGTCCGGCTCCAGCCGCGTACTGAAGGCGATGAATCGCCACTACGACCGGGAAAAATATCTGGAGCTTGTCACTTATGCCAAGCAGGTCATGCCGGATCTGGTGCTGACCTCCGATGTGATCGTGGGCTTCCCCGGTGAGACCGAGGAAGAGTTTGAGCAGACCATTTCTCTGATCGAAGCTGTGCATTACGATTCTCTGTTTACCTTTATCTTCTCCCCCCGTCCCGGTACGCCGGCGGCGAATATGGAAGACCCCACACCCAAAGAAGAGAAAAACCGCCGGTTTGACCGGCTGTGTGCGGTGCAAAACGCCATTTCCGAGCAAATTCACGCCGATTATGTGGGCAGGACCTTCCGCTGCCTGATCGACGGCGTGGACAAGGATCTGCTCACCGCCCGTACCGAAGGCGGACGGCTTGTCCGTTTGAAAGGCGACGAAAATCTGATCGGCACATTTGCCGATATTACTATCACCGGCTCTACTACCTGGAGCTTAACCGGCCAACTGAAATAAGAAAAGGAGTGGTTATTATGGCCACCAAAGCAAACGAACCGACCCCGATGCAGCGGCAGTACCTGCAGATCAAAGAGAATAATCAGGATTGCATCCTGTTCTTCCGTCTGGGCGATTTCTACGAAATGTTCAACGAAGATGCCCAGATCGCATCCCGGGAGCTGGACTTGACTCTGACCACCCGTGACCGCAGCAAGCCCAAGGAGGAGCAGACCCCTATGTGCGGCGTCCCCTACCACAGTGTGGATGCCTACATTGCCCGTCTGGTGCAAAAGGGCTACAAGGTGGCCATCTGCGAGCAGATGAGCGATCCTGCCCTGACCAAGGGTCTGGTGGAACGGGAGATCACCCGGATCGTCACCCCCGGCACAGTGACGGAAAGCTGTATGCTGGAAGAAAGCCGGAACAATTACTACGCCTGCCTTTTTGGCGGTGAGCGGTTTGGTCTGGCATTTTGCGACATTTCCACCGGCGCATTCTACGCCACCGTCTGCGACGATGCCGCGGCCGCCATTTCGGAGCTGGGTCGCTTTGCCCCGGCAGAGATTTTGCGACTTGGCGAGGGTGTCCGCACCCCGGCTTTTGACGATTGCCTGCTTCGCAGGCTGAACTGCTGCGTCAATGAGGGTGAGGCCTCTGCCTTTTCCCGTGAGCAATCGGAAGAGCTGCTGCAGAGCCATTTCTGCGCCACCCTGACTGCTTTGAATCTAACCGGTCTGCCGGAGGCGATCTGCGCTGCCGGTACGCTGCTGCATACCCTTTTGACGCTGCAGAAGAACGATCTGGCGCACATCCGCACGCTGGAATACTATACTTCCGGCAAGTTTATGGAGCTGGATATGGACGCCCGTCGGAATTTGGAGCTGACGGAGACTATGCGCGCCAAGGAAAAGAAGGGCAGCCTCTTGTGGGTACTGGATAAGACTCACACCGCTATGGGCGGCAGAATGCTCCGCTCCTGGCTGGAAAAGCCTTTGCTGGATCCCGTGGAGATCGGCCGCCGCCACAGCGCCGTGGAGGAACTGGTGGATAACACCATCATCCGCAGCGAGCTGATCGAGGCGCTGAAGGATGTGTCCGATCTTGAGCGCGTTATGACCCGGATCGTCACCGGCACAGTCAACTGCCGGGATCTTCTGGGCATCGCCCGCGGTCTGCGGGCACTTCCCGATGTCAAGGCACAGCTAAAGCAGCTGGAGTCTCCCTTGCTGCAGCGCTTAGAGCAGGCCATCGACCCGCTGACAGAATGCGCTGACCGCATTGAAGCCACCATCGTGGACGATCCCCCACTGACCGTGCGGGAAGGCGGCATTATCCGCAAGGGTGCTGACCCGGAGGCTGACCGTCTGCGTGATATTATGGACGGCGGCAAGAACATCATCGCCACCATCGAAACTGCAGAGCGGGAAAAAACCGGCATCCGCACTCTGAAGGTGGGCTTTAACCGGGTATTCGGCTACTATATCGAGGTTTCCAAGTCCTTTATGGATCAGGTACCCGGTCACTATATTCGCAAACAGACCCTTGCCAACTGTGAACGCTACATCACGCAGGAGCTGAAGGAGCTGGAAGATCAGGTGCTGGGCGCCAAGGATCGGCTCACCGCTCTGGAATATCAGATTTTCTCCCAGCTGCGTGAATATCTGGCGGCTCAGGCTGACCGGGTACAGCTGACGGCTTCTGCCGTTGCAGCAGCGGATACCCTGTGCGCATTGGCAAGCGTCGCCGTGCAGCGGGGCTACTGCCGTCCGGAAATCACCTTGGACAACGAGATCCATATCACCGACGGCCGCCATCCCGTGGTAGAGGTGATGCTCAAAGACTCTCTGTTCGTTCCCAACGATACCCAGCTGGGCGCTGCGGATCAGCAGGTGGCTATCATCACCGGCCCCAATATGGCAGGTAAATCCACCTATATGCGCCAGGTCGCCCTGATCGTGCTGATGGCGCAGATCGGCTCTTTCGTGCCTGCCCGGAGCGCCAGGATCGGTCTGGTGGATCGGGTGTTCACCCGTATCGGTGCCAGCGATGATTTGGCATCCGGTCAGTCCACCTTTATGGTGGAGATGTCCGAGGTAGCTTCTATTCTGAAATATGCCACCAGCCGCAGTTTGCTGATTTTGGATGAGATCGGCCGCGGCACATCCACCTATGACGGTATGGCCATCGCCCGCGCGGTGCTGGAATATGCAGCAAATCCCAAAAAGCTGGGCGCAAAGACCCTCTTTGCCACCCATTACCACGAGCTTTCCACCCTGGAAACCGTGCTGCCCAATGTGAAAAATTACAACATCGCCGTGAAGAAGCGGGGCGACCAGATGATCTTCCTGCGCAAGATCGTCCCCGGCGCCACCGATGACAGCTACGGCGTGGAGGTCGCCAAGCTGGCAGGTCTGCCGAATGCCGTCATTGCCCGTGCCAGAGAAATCCTTGAGGAGCTGGAGCAGGAAAACGGCGTAGTACATACGCCCACCGCAGTGATGGAGCCGGACGATCAGATCAGTATGCTGGATCTGACCGGCCAGCAGCTGCGCGCAGCGCTGGAGGCCATTTCCGTGGAGACTCTGACCCCCATCGAAGCCATGAACGAGCTGTATAAGCTGAAGAAAATGTTACACTGATATGAAACGACCAATTTTACTGCCCAACTATAGGGAAGTGTCCTGGGGCTGGCGATATCTGGCCTTTGAGATCGTATTTTTAGGCTATTTTTTAGGCATTGCCATTCGCTTTTTTCGCCTGCCCTGGAGCAGCACCGAGCTGAATCTGACCTATTTCTTTCTGAATTTCGCAGCAGCTGCCGTAATCTTCCGCCGTTTCCTGCGCGAAACGGCTCTGACTGCCGTAAAGCGGATCCCTGCGGTCCTCATTGCCGCCGTTGCCGGCTTCTTCGTGTATCAGCTTCTGAGCACCGCGGTCAGCTTTGTGATCGTGTTCCTTGCGCCGGAATTTTACAATGTGAATAACGAGAATCTGTCCGCCATCAGCCAAAAATATTATTGGCTGACTGCCCTGTGCACCGTTTTTCTCGTTCCCATCACAGAGGAGCTGCTGCACCGGGGCGCTATTTTCGGCGGTCTGTACCGCAAAAACAAGGTGGCCGCTTATGCGGTGTCCACCCTGGTATTTGCGCTGGTGCATATCACGGCCTACATTGGCTATTTTGATTCCAAAACCTTACTGCTGTGCTATCTGCAGTACATCCCGGCAGGTCTGTGTCTGGCGGCTGCCTACCACATTACCGGCTGTATTGCTGCACCCATTCTGCTCCACGCCGCTATCAACGCAGTGGGCATTCTCGCCATGAGGTGATACCTATGCCAAAAATCATTCAATTATCTTCCCATGTTGCCAATCTGATCGCCGCCGGCGAAGTGGTGGAACGGCCTGCCAGCGTTGTGAAAGAGCTGCTGGAAAACGCCGTAGATGCAGGCGCATCCAAGATCACCGTAGAGATCCGCGACGGCGGTATGATCTTCCTTCGGGTCACCGACAACGGCTGCGGTATGGAGGCAGAAGATGCCAAAACCGCCTTTTTACGCCACGCGACCTCCAAGCTGCGCACCGCAGAGGATCTGGCTGCCATTTCCACTATGGGCTTCCGGGGCGAAGCTCTGGCGGCCATTGCATCTGTCAGCCGCATCGACCTGATGACCAAGACTGCCGGCACAGTTTCCGGCACAAGCCTGCATTTGGAGGCCGGTGCCATCACCGAGGAATCGGAAGTCGGCTGCCCCGAGGGCACCACCATTATTGTCCGGGATCTTTTCTACAACACCCCGGCACGGATGAAATTTATGAAATCCGACACCGTGGAGGGCGGCAGAGTTTCCGCCGCGGTGCAGCTGCAGGCGCTGGCGCACCCGGAGGTGGCATTCACCTTTATCCGGGACGGCAAGCAGATCCTCTCCACCCCCGGCACCGGCGAATTGGACGCTGCCGTTTACTGCGTCTACGGCAGAGACAGCGCCCGGATGGCCAAGGTGGATAGCCGTTGGGACGGCTACAGTCTGACCGGCTTTGTCAGCAAGCCCACCGATGCCCGTCCCAGCCGCAATATGCAGACATTTTTCGTCAATGACCGGCCGGTGCGCTCCAAGCTTTTGATGTCCGCGCTGGAGGAGGCCTATCGTAATCAGCTGATGGTGGGTAAATTCCCTGCCTGCGTGCTGCATCTGCGGCTGCCTGCCAATGCGGTGGATGTGAATGTGCATCCTGCCAAGACGGAGGTAAAATTCCTGTCGGAAAAGGCGGTTTTTGACTGCGTCCACTATGGCGTGCTGGCTGCGCTGAACAAGCAGACCGACCGCCCCCAGGTACAGTTCAAATCTGCGCCCCAGCCTGCCGTTCCTGCTTATAAGCCTGCTCAGCCGGCAGCGCCCAAGCAGCAGACCTTCTTCCGCACCATGACTGCGGAGGAATATAAGAATTTCTCCACCGCTGTGAAGGAAGCCCCCAAGCCCCAGCCGGCTGCGGCTGTGGCAACTGCAGCTGCTGTGGAGCGGCAGCAAAATCTCCCCCTGCGGGAAAATGTTTGCATCCCCACGCCCCCGCCGGTCACACCGCCTGCAGCGGAAAAAGAGCCGGAGCAGACCGTGATGCCGATGCCCCAGCAGATCCCCTGGCGTATGGTGGGCGAGCTATACAATTCTTACATCATTGTGGAGCAGGGTGAGGATGCTTTCCTCATTGACAAGCACGCCGCCCACGAGCGTATCCTCTTCGAGAAACTGAAAGCCAATCAGGAAGCGATCACGCCCCAGCTTTTGCTGTCCCCCATACCGGTACAGCTTCGTGCCGATGCGGCAGCGGAACTGCTGAACAATACGGAGCTGCTGGCGGAATTAGGCTTCGAGATCGAAGAATTTGGCGACAGCACCGTTTTGCTGCGGCAAATTTCTATGGATCTAAGCCCCGCGGCTGCGGCAGAGGCGGCAGAATCCATCGCCGCTGACCTGCTCAGCGGTCGCCGTGAGAAAAAGGACACCGTCCGGGACGAGATCCTGCACACCGTGGCCTGCAAGGCCGCCATCAAGGCCGGCTGGCTCAATGACCCCAAGGAGCTTTTGGCGCTGGTCAAGCAGGTTATGGAACGAGAAGATTTGAAGTACTGCCCCCACGGCCGCCCCATCTGCGTCAGCCTAAGCAAAAAGCAGCTGGAAAAGCAATTTAAGAGAACTTAAGCCTCCCTGTGTAAGGGGAGCCTTTGGGCGCTCCCGCGCCAGAGCAAAAAACGGAGGTGCTTTTATGGCCAAATGCAAACTGCTGCGAAGAATCTTTATTGGCCTGGCTGTTGCCGTGTTGCTTGTCCCCATTATTTGTGTAAGCATCACGGGAAACGGTTTTTCAGGAATCACCAGTCATATATTGCTTTCTGTCAGTCTGGCTCTGTTTATCAGTGCAATTCTGCTTAGCTTCCGGAAGGATGATCCCAAATGGGTAAGCAAACTATGTGCCTGTATTGTTCTTCTATTTATGTTGATCAGCCTTTGGACTTGAGGTTTTTATGAAGAATAGAATCATATGTATTGCCGGGCCGACGGCCTCCGGAAAGACGGCCCTTGCCGTAGAGCTGGCAAAGGAATTGGGTGGTGAGGTGGTGTCCTGCGACTCCATGCAGGTCTACCGCCGTATGGACATCGGCACGGCAAAGCCCACCCAAGACGAAATGCAGGGCATCCCACACCATATGCTGGATGTTGCTGAGCCTAACGAGGATTTTTCCGTCAGCCGGTACTGCGAAATGGCAGCCCCCATCGTCGACGATATTCTCGCCCGGGGCAAGACCGCCATTATTGCCGGCGGCACGGGACTTTATATGGACTCCCTGATCAGGGGCAATGCCTTTGCCCCCTTCCCCTCCACCGGTATGCGTGAAAAACTGGAAGCCCAGGCGGATGCCGAGGGTATGGAGGCGATGCTGTCGCTTCTAAACAGTATCGACCCGGAGGCTGCCGCGCGGCTGCATCTGAAGGACCGCAAGCGGATCATTCGGGCGCTGGAGGTTTACTACGAAACCGGCGAAACCATTACAGAGCATAACCGCAAGACCCAGGCCATTGCGCCCAGGTACGCCCCCCTTTGGCTGGGTCTGGATTTTGAAGATCGGGCCGATCTGTACAGCCGCATCGACCGACGGGTGGATATGATGCTGGAAGAAGGCTTGATAAAGGAGATCAAAACACTTCTCGCTTCCGGTATTCCTGCCAAGTGCACCGCGATGCAGGCCATCGGCTACAAGGAATTCGTGGATGCTCTGGACGGGAAAATTTCCGTCAGCGAAGCCGCTGACCTGGTTCGACAGTCTTCCCGCCGTTACGCCAAGCGGCAGCTGACCTGGTTCCGCCGCAATTCCAATATCCATTGGCTCATTCGCAGACCCGATGACGATTTCGGGAAAATTCTGGAGTGCGCCCGACAGGTTATAAACGAATTCGACAATTAAAAAATGCTAACATATGTATGTCATTCCAAAGAAAGAGGGTATACATATGTCAGAAAACATCAATTTGCAGGATGCCATTCTTCAGGAGGTGCGCCGGGACAAGGTGCCGGTAACACTGTTTCTGATGAACGGCTTCCAACTCCGTGGTACCATTGTCGGTTTTGACAGCTTCGTGGTAGTTTTGGTCAGCGAGGGCAGGCAGCAGATGATCTACAAGCACGCCATCTCTACCCTTGCGCCTATGAAGCAGGTAAAAGCCGCAGGGCCGATCAACTAGCACCAAAGGGCGACGGAGAATGCTTCTCCGCCGCCCTTTGCTATAGAAAGAGGTAAGAATTATGAATATTGCTATCGTCACCGGCGCGTCCTCCGGTATGGGTCGGGAATTTGTCCTGCAGCTTGGCAGCTATGTTTCCGTTGATGAGATCTGGGTCATTGCCCGGCGGCAAGCCGCCCTGGACTCTCTGAAGGAGGAATCTGCCATCCCCATCCGTCCCATTGTGCTGGATCTTGTAAACAGCGAAAGCTTTGCAGCATTTTCCAAGCTGTTGGAGGCGGAAAAGCCCAATGTAAAGCTGCTGGTCAACGCCGCCGGCTTCGGAAAATTCGGTAATTTCCGCAAGGTCGATCCCGTGGACGACTGCCATATGCTGGACTTAAACTGCAAGGCGCTGGTGATGATGACCCGGATCACCCTGCCCTATATGGGCCGCGGCAGCCATATTTTACAGCTGGACAGCCTTTCCGCATTTCAGCCTGTTCCCTATATCGCCACCTACGGCGCTACCAAGGCATTCGTCCTCAGCTATTCCCGGGCCATCGGCCGGGAGCTGAAAAAGGACGGCATCCGGGTGATGGCAATGAATCCCGGCTGGGTCAAGACGGAGTTCTTCAACCACGCCTGCCAGACCAACGACGGAGAAGTGCAGTACTACAATCATCTGTACGAAGCGAAGGATGTAGTGGCAACGGGTCTTAAGGATCTTTACAAAACCAAAAAGGACTTTTCCGTCCACGGTTTCCCCATTAAGGCCCAGGTGCTTTTGGTGAAATTCGTGCCCCACCGGCTTGTGATGCACATCTGGCTGGCACAGCAGAAAAAGGCGAAAAACAACAAAAACCTTACCGTGGAGGAACGCAAATGAGAAAGATAACCGCAATCGTTTTGCTGCTTTGCCTGCTGCTTTGCGGCTGCGCGCAGCAGCCCACCGGTCAGGTGGTAGCTCCCGTCCAGGAACAGCTTTGGGTGCATTATATTGATGTAGGCCAGGCAGATTGCATTTTGCTGGAATGCGACGGGCATTTCGCCCTGATCGACGGCGGCAACGATGCCGACGGCGGATCGATAGCCGCTTATCTGCAGATGCAAGGCGTTGAAAAGCTGGATCTGGTGGTAGCCACCCATCCCCACGAGGATCACATCGGCGGATTGGCCGATGTGATCGACGCATTCCCGGTGGATGCCGTTTGGTCTTCCTCCATTCCCAACAACACCAATGCCGTCCGTAATTTTCTCAAGAGCGTCAGCCACCAGGATCTGGAGGTAGTGCAGCCTGCAGTCGGACAAGTCTTCACCTTGGGCACCGCCACCGTCACTGTTCTGGGTCCGGTGAAAGAATATGATGAGATCAACAATCTGTCCCTGGTGCTGATGGTACAGCACGGCGAAAAGCGTTTCCTGCTCACCGGCGATATGGAGCGCATCGCAGAAAACGATCTGGTGGACAGCGGTGCTGATCTGAAGGCCGATGTGCTGAAGGTGGGTCACCACGGCAGCGAAGGCTCCTCCGGCTACATTTTCCTGCGGGAGGTTATGCCTACATACGCCATCATCAGCTGCGGCAAGAATAATTCCTACGGCCATCCCGACGAAACCACACTGTCCCGTTTTTCGGATGCGGAAGCCACCGTGCTGCGCACCGATGAGCTGTCTACCATCGTCGCCCGTTCCGACGGAACCGATATTTACTTTATGTGGGGCGCAGAGCATCTGCAAAACGCGGCATAATCAAGCCATCGCCTTGGCCCCCTCTATGAGGGGGCTGGCTTTTTGCAGCGCAAAAAGTCTGGGGGAGTGTCCCATCGCAACGGCGACACTCCTGTTGCGGTACCCGGCAAAAGCTGCGTCTGTCGAAGCAGACTTGCTTTCTGCCGACCGCTGCCACTCGCTCAGGTCGCTTGTTCCGCCGCCGGCGGTGCTTCCTTCGCTCCCCCTCCGTCTTCGCCTGCGGCGAATCCACCTCCCTCAAAGAGGGAGGCAAGAAAAATCCCAGAGATTTTCATCTCTGGGATTTTATAATTTTACTTAACCAGCAGCTCTGCGATCTGAATTGCGTTGGTAGCTGCGCCCTTGCGCACCTGGTCGCCGCAGCACCAAAGTGCCAGGCCGCAGGGATCGGTAATATCCTTACGGATACGGCCGACAAAGACCAGATCCTGATCGGAGGTCTCCAGAGGCATGGGATACTGCTTTGCGGCCAGATCGTCCACCAGCTTACAGCCGGGAGCCTTTGCGATAACCGCTCTTGCCTGCTCCACGGTGACGGGAACATCAAAATGGCAGGAAACAGAAATGGAATGGCTGCGCACCACGGGAACGCGGACGCAGGTGCAGGTAACATTCAGCTCCGGCAGATGCATGATCTTTCTGCCTTCGTTGTGCAGCTTCATCTCCTCGCTGGTGTAGCCGTTTTCCTGACCGCCGCCGATCTGGGGGATCAGATTGTAGGCGATCTGGTGGGAGAAGATCTTGGGCGCATAGGTCTTGCCTGCGCGCAGAGCCTCCACCTGGTTCTCCAGTTCTGCCATGCCGGCAACACCTGCACCGGAAACAGCCTGGTAAGTGGATGCCACCATGCTCTCGATGGGAGACAGCTTATTCAGGGCATTGACTGCAGTAACTGTAATGATGGTGGAGCAGTTGGGGTTGGAGATGATGCCGCTGTGCCACTTCACATCCTCAGGGTTGACCTCAGGCACAACCAGAGGCACCTTGGGATCCATACGGAATGCAGAAGAATTATCCACAAACACAGCACCGGCGGCGATGATAGCCGGCGCAAACTGCTTGGCGATATCGTTTTCAGCCGCGCCCAGGACGATATCCACGCCCTCAAACGCCTCGTTGCAGGCTTCCCGGATCACCACATCCTCGCCATTGAACTTTAGGGTCTTGCCTGCGCTGCGGGCGCTGGCAAGAGGGATCAGCTTGCCTACGGGGAAATTGCGCTCCTGCAGAATTTTGATCATTTCCTGTCCCACAGCGCCGGTGGCGCCCAGGACAGCAACAGTATAAGTCTTCATAGTTTTACCTCCAGGGAATGGGATTACTTTGCAAAGCTGTTGTACAGCACGCGGATCGCCTCGGCAAAATCGTCATTGCTGACACCGAAGATAATGTTCAGCTCGTCAGGGCCTTGGTTGATCATACGGATATTGATGCCGGCTTCGCCCAGCGCAGCAAACAGCCTGCCGGAAATGCCGGGACGGCCTGCCATATGGCGGCCAACCGCAGCGACCACCGCGATCTGATCGTGGACATCCACAGTATCGGGATTGACCTCCGCCTGGATTTCCTGCAGAACATCGTAAAGATGCGGCGTCAGCGCGTCGGTCTCCAGCACCACAGAAACATTGTCAATGCCGTTGGGGACATAGTCGATGGAGATGTTGTGCCGCTCCAGAACCGTCAGGATCTTGCGCAGGATACCAACCTCATTGCTAAGGCCGCGCTTGGAAATGGAGATGATGGAGAAATTCTTTTTG
Organism: Oscillospiraceae bacterium; assembly: GCA_017410075.1. Classification (GTDB taxonomy): domain Bacteria; phylum Bacillota; class Clostridia; order Oscillospirales; family Oscillospiraceae; genus Faecousia. The sequence continues at coordinate 11,727 of JAFQRK010000027.1, forward strand.
CCGGTAATGCCGGTGATGAAGCGATCGGGATTGACGGGGGTGTCAAAGCTTTCCTTGATCATCGTGCCGTCATCGCCGGGGGCATTGGTGTTGCGGATGTTCAGAGGAATGCTCTTCTCCCGGACGGGGAAGATGGTGCCCTCGTGCAGCACCTGGGCGCCGGAATAGCTCAGCTCCCGCAGCTCATCATATGTAACCTCAGGAATGGTTTCGGGATTTTCAACGATCCGGGGATCGGCCATCAAAATGCCGGAAACATCTGTCCAGTTTTCGTAGATATCTGCATCCAGAGCCGCTGCTGCCAGCGCGCCGGTGATATCGCTGCCGCCGCGGGTGAAGGTCTTGATATTGCCATCGGGCATTTTTCCGTAGAAACCGGGGATCACAACGCTTTCGCTGCCTGCCAGTTCCTTCAGGGCGGCGTAGGACTTTTCCTTATCCACTGTGCCGTCCATCTTGAAAAAGACCCAGTCCGCCGCATCCACAAACTTGAAGCCCAGATAGTCTGCCATCAGCTTGGCGGAGAAATATTCGCCGCGGCTTGCCAGCTCATCCTGAGAAATGGCCTTCTTATCCAGCCGGCGCTTCAGAGTGTCCAGCTCTTCATCAATTTCCACCGTAATGGACAGATCCGCACGGATCTGCTGATAACGGCTCTTGATCATATCAAAGACCCGGTTGCAGTCCACGCCGTACTGAGAGTGGGCGTGGCACAGATACAAAAGGTCTGTGATCTTGTGATCGTCGCCAAAGCGCTTGCCTGCTGCGGAAACGACCACCACACGGCGGGCAGGATCCGCCAGAATAATATCCCGAATTTTACGGTACTGGCCGGCATCTGCCATAGAAGAGCCGCCAAATTTTACTACCTTTAACATACCGTTCTTCCTCTTTTCTTTACAGTGCCGTCACGGGCAGCGCCGCGATGAAGGCGTCAGGGTTGGCCTTCAGCCAGTTGTGCATTTGCTTTACGCTCACCGGCTTTGTTACGATGGCCTTGCCCCACATTTCTTCTGTGTTTTCTTCCAGCCAGGCATCCTTGGCGCCACGGACATAGTAGCTGTACTTCTCATCGTTGCACACGCTTACCTTCTTGCCGTAGGCACAGTAGAAGCCTCTGCCGCTTAAAAAGTCCGCGCAGTCCTGCACTACATTATATGCAGTGGGATAGCGGCCTGCGCCCTGGCCGAAGAAGCTCTGCCGGCCGGAAATATCGCCGCCCAGGGTGATCAGATTGTAATTCATAGGCACAGCGGCCTCCGGAGCATCCAGCTGGATCAGCGCGGGCTGCACATAGGCGGCATACACGCCGTCCACATACTTGCCGGTGGAGATCAGCTTGCACAGCAAGCCGTGCTTTTTAAAGATGTCCATATCCTTCTTGGTGATATTGCGGATACCGGCGGCAGGAATACCGGTGATATCCAGGCTGACACCAAAGGCAATATTGGCAGACACGATCAGCTTATGCCAGGTGTCGATGCCGTCAATGTCCGTGGAGGGATCGGCTTCTGCATAGCCCAGCGCCTGGGCGCGGCTCAGTGCCTCTTCATAGCTTAAGTCCATCCGCGCCATCGCATCCAGAATGTAGTTGCAGGTGCCGTTCATAATGCCGCCCACATAGTGAATAGCCTCCACGCGGCGAACCCGCTCCAGCTCGCTGAGCCAGCCGATGCCGCCACCGACAGATGCAGTGCAGCGCATGCAAACACCCTTTTCCTGGGCCAGGGGCAGCAGCTCGTCATAATATGTAGCCATCATCGCCTTGTTGGCGGTGGCAACATTCTTGCCGGCCTCGATAGCAGCCTTTACATACTCAAAAGCAGGGTGCAGACCACCGATGGCTTCCACCACGGTGTCAATGCTTTCGTCATTCAAAATATCGTTAAAGTCGTGGGTAACTTCTGCATCCGGCAGCTGCAGCTCACGGCGGCACAATACCCGCACAACCTGCATATCTGCTCTGGCAGAGGTCAGCTCGTACACGCCTTTGCCTACGGTACCGAAACCCAGTAATCCGATTCGCATAGAAATATCCTCCTGCGTTGGAATTTTCTCTAAGGGAAAAACACTTTCCTTTTTAACCCATACAGTATATCATACCGCCGGGAATAATCGCAAGTATTTTCACGAAAAAACATATCTTTTATGCAGAAAGTGGAGAATTCTCCCTCGTCCGACCAATAATCTTATGCAATATCCTCTTTGTCATTCCGAGCCAGTGCGCACACTGGCGTGGGAAACCCCCGGTTTTCAAACTTTTCTGCTCAAAAACCGGGGGATTTTTACTTCATATTTAGGGGATTGCCACACCAGTGACATCGGTCACTGGTTCGCAATGACAACTTAAAATCACACGCCCAAAAGGGCCTTTGCAAACAGGAAATAAACCAACAGAGATACTGCATCCACGATGGTGGAAATAAAGGGGCTTGCCATAACCGCCGGATCCAAATGCAGGATCTTGGCGATCATCGGCAGGCAGGCGCCCACCAGCTTTGCCAGCACCACCGTCGCAGCCAAAGTCAGGCATACCACCGCATTGACCATCAGCGTGATATCTTCATTGCCCATCAGCAGACGATCCACCAGCCAGATCTTGGCAAAGCATACCACCGCCAGCGCAATGCCGCACAGAATGGCTGTGCGCAGCTCTTTCCAGATGACGATGCCAATGTCGGCAAACCGCAGTTCATCCAGACTCAGGGCGCGGATCACCGTAACCGAGGACTGTGCGCCGGAGTTACCTCCGGTACCCATCAGCATAGGGATAAACGCTGTCAGCGCCACCTGGGCCGCCAGCGCGCCCTCAAACGCCGTGATGATCAGTCCCGTAAAGGTTGCCGACACCATCAAAAGCATCAGCCAGGGAATTCTGTTCTTGAAAAGGTCAAAAGCTGTGCTGCGCAGATAGGTCTTTTCCGACGGCAGCATACCGCCCATGATCTCCATATCCTCGGTGGTCTCTTCTTCGATGACATCCATAGCGTCGTCGAAGGTGATGATACCAACCATTCTGTCCTCGCCATCCACCACCGGCAGCGCCAGGAAATTATACTTGGCCAGCATTTTGGCCACTTCTTCCTGGTCGGTCTGGGTGCTGACACAGATCACATTGGTTGACATAATGTCCGAGATCTTTATCTCGTCATCCTCTGCCAGCAGCAGATCCTTCACCGTAACGATACCCTGCAGCTTTCTGTCCTTGGCGGTGACATAGCAGGTGTAAATGGTCTCCTTGTCCACGCCCTGACGGCGGATGCGAAGGATGGCCTCCTCCACAGTCATTTCCGGCCGCAGGGATACATATTCCGTGGTCATCAGCGAGCCGGCGGAATTATCGGGATAGCGCAGGATCTGATTGATGGACTTACGCATTTCCGGATCTGCCTGCTTTAGAATCCGCTTGACCACATTGGCGGGCATTTCCTCCACCAGGTCGGCCGCGTCGTCCACATACAGCTCGTCCACGATTTCCTTCAGCTCGTTATCGGAAAAGCTGCGGATCAGCAGCTCCTGCGCCTCCGGCTCCATTTCCACGAAGGTCTCCGCTGCCAATTCTTTCGGCAGCAGGCGGAAGATCAGAGGGATCTTCTCCTCCTCCACATCGTAGAAAAGCTCCGCAATATCACTGGGATACATCACCAGCAGAATATCCCGCAGCGCTGCATATTTCTTTTCCTCCAGCATCTTCTGGAGGGCTTTGGTAACAATATCAAATTTCTCTGCCAAGATGCATTTCCTCCTGTTCTTAAAATTTCAAACAAAAGGCAAATACACCGACTGAAATGACTACGGGCGCACCACGGCCCGCATACTACTTCGGCCGGGTATACTGCCGCTATTACCGGTGTCCATGGTGTTCCCTCCTTTTACGCGCATTTCTTCCGTTATTTTACGCCTGTTTTTTCGGCTTGTCAACCTTGACGGCTGTGTTTTCTTGGCGTAAAATAGATTTAATGAAATCTCCTCAGCTTCTGTCATTGCGCGGCCCGTGGGACCGTGGCAATCTCCTGGTGCAAAGTTTCCCTTTGGGAGATTCCCAAGTCGGGGCTGCGCCCCTCCCCGGAATGACATTCTATACTTATGGAGGTAGTCCTATGATTCGCAAGGCAACCGTGGCAGATGTGCCGGCGATGCTGGAAATCTACGCGCCCCATGTCCTTACCACCACCAACTCCTTTGAATACGAAGTTCCCTCTGTGGAAACATTTACGGAGCGTTTGACTGCATACACCCAGCAGTTTCCCTGGCTGGTTTGGGAAGAAGACGGCTGCGTCAAGGGCTATGCATACGCAAGCCTCCCCTTTTCCCGACCCGGCTACCGCTGGTGCTGCGAGGTATCCATCTATCTGGCGCCGGAGGCCCAGAGAAAAGGCATCGGCAGAAAGCTTTATGCCGTCTTGGAGTACATCCTTTGGCAGCAGGGCTACCGCACCATTTATTCCGTCGTCACCGGCGCCAACACCGGATCTGTAGCATTCCACCAAAAGGTGGGCTATACGCTTTTTGCCACATTCCCCAACTGCGGTTACAAGCTGGGCCGGAATTTGGATGTGATTTGGCTGCAAAAACAGTCAGATGCCGTCGAAATGCCCACCCGGTTCCCTGTTCCGTGGACTTGCATTGTGGAAAATGACGGAAAGCTGCGTGATATTTTAGCCATTTTATCCCTTTCTTAAACAGTAAAAATATGGTATGCTAAGTGTGGACAAATTTTACCTGCAACCAACTTTTATATAAGGAGTTCGTTTTATGTTCTTTCAGAAAAAACGCTGTATCGCAATGCTGCTGGCCGGCGGCCAGGGCAGCCGTCTGAAGGTGCTGACGGAGAATACCGCCAAGCCTGCTGTTCCCTTCGGCGGCAAGTACCGCATCATTGATTTCCCTTTGTCCAACTGCGTCAATTCCGGCATTGATACCGTAGGTATTCTGACCCAGTATCAGCCGCTGGAGCTGAACGAGTACATCGGCAACGGCCAGCCCTGGGGCCTGAACAAGACCCATAGCTGCGCCCAGGTGCTGCCTCCTTATGAGCGCCACGACAAAAAGAGCGGCTGGTATAAGGGCACAGCCAACGCCATCTATCAGAACATCGACTTTATTGACCGTTTTGATCCTGAGTATGTGGTAGTGCTTTCCGGTGACCACATCTACAAGATGGACTACGCCGATATGGTCGCTTATCACGAGAAGCACAATGCTTCCTGCACCATTGCTGTGCGCACTGTCCCTCTGGAGGAGGCTTCCCGCTTCGGCATCCTCAACACCAATCCCGACAACTCCATCTACGAGTTTGAAGAGAAGCCCAAGGTGCCAAAGTCCACCAACGCCTCTATGGGTATCTATGTTTTCAACTGGAGCATTCTTCGGGAGGCCCTTATCAATGACGAAGAAGACCCCGACTCCTCCAATGACTTTGGCAAGAACATCATCCCCACCCTGCTGAATGCAGGCCATAAGATGATGGCCTATATTTTCGACGGCTACTGGAAGGATGTGGGCACCATCGACTCCCTTTGGGAGGCCAATATGGAGCTGCTGGGTAAGGATCCCGAATTTGACATCCGCGGTGACGAGCGCAGCAAGATCTACGCCCGTAACAGCGCACTTCCCTCTTCCTACATTGACGAAGAGGCCAGAACTGTCAACTGCTTCATTGCGGAAGGCTCCGAGGTCTACGGTACTGTCCGCCACAGCGTTATTTCCGTAGGCTGCACCATCGGCGCAGATGCCCTTGTTGAGGACAGCGTGGTGATGCCCGGCGTGGTGATTGAGCCCGGTGCCATCGTCCGTCACGCCATTCTGGGCGAGAACAGCCGTGTGGGCAAGAACGCCGTTGTCGGCGGCGCATTCAAGGCAGGCGAAAAGAAGAAGATCAGCGTTACCAGCAAGGGCGCTGTGGTTGAGGCCAACACCGTGCTCCTGCCCGGTGATATGCTGTAAGGAGGTGGCTACCATGAATGTAATGGGTATTATTTTCACAAATGATGCTTCCCTGGGTCAGCTGACCAATGAACGCACCATGGCCAGCCTTCCCTTTGGCGGCCGCTACCGCCAGGTGGATTTCGCGCTGAGCAATCTGGCTGCTGCCGGCATCCGGCACATCGGCATTATCTCCCGCCACAACTATCAGTCGCTGATGAATCACATCGGCGCCGGTGAAGAATGGGGTCTGGAGCTGGAAGAAGGCGGTCTGGAATACCTGACACCCTTCTCTATGTCCACCACCGATATCTACCGCGGCAAACTGGATGCCCTGCATTCCGTTATGGGCTTCCTGGAGTACGGTGACGAGGACGAGTATGTGGTAATGATCGACTCTGCCATCATTTCCAACATCGACCTGAAGCATGTGATCAAGTGCCATATTGAAAGCGGCAAGGATATCACCGTGGTCACAAAGACCGGCATCGCCAACGGCAAAAAGCAGCTGGACCTTGCCGTGAAGGTAGACGATAAGGGCGAGGCTACCGATATCGGTGTCGACTATGTCGCCCCTGCCGATTATCTGGCATCTATGGACATTTTCGTTCTGAGCAAAAAGTGGCTTGTCAAGCAGATCAAGGAACACATTGCCAGAAATCTGTTCCATATGGACCGGGATCTGGTGCTTGGTCTGTGGCAGAAAAACGCCGCTACCATCAATGTCTATCAGTTCCCCGGTATTGCAATGTACAACGAATCTATCGAAGAATACTACCACAACAGTCTGGCGCTGATCGACAAGAAGGTCCGCCACGATATGTTTGGCTATAACCATCCCGTCTTTACCAGGGTCCGTGACCGCGTTCCCAGCTTCTACGGCGAAAACTGCGAGATCGAGAACTGCGTTGTTGCCGACGGCTGCATTTTGGAAGGCGAAGTGGAAAATTCTATTTTGTTCCGCAATGTGACTATCTGCGAAGGCGCTGAAGTGGAAGACTGCATCATTATGAACGATACCATAGTGGGCGAAGGCGCCAAGCTCAAGTATGTCATTCTGGATAAGGATATCACCGTCCGCCCCAACGCTACCCTGTGCGGCACGCCCAACAATCCCATTGTGGTAAAAAGAGGAGACACCGTATGAAAATTGCCATCCTCGCTTCCGAGGGCGCACCCTATATCAAATCCGGTGGCTTGGGCGATGTAATGGAGGCGCTGCCCTCTGCCCTGGCCCGCATTCCCGGCAATGAGGTCGTTCTGATCCTGCCCTACTACAACAAGATCAAGAATGATCCCAAATGGAAAACAAAGCAGCTCAAGTACTTTAATGTGCAGCTGGGCTGGCGGGAGCAGTACTGCGGTGTTATGCAGCTGGAAGGTCGCACCGACGGCGTGCAGGTGCTGTTTGTTGACAATGATTACTATTTCGGCGGCCGCACCGGCGCTATTTACGGCGACGGGGACGACTGTGAGCGGTATGCTTTCTTCTCCAAAGCCTGCCTGGACACCCTGGATGCCCTGGGCTTCTACCCCGATGTGATCCAATGCAACGACTGGCAGACGGCGCTGGTGCCCACATATCTCAGCGCTTCCTACCACCACCGCTTCCCCTATACCAAGTGTATGTATACCATTCACAACATCGAGTATCAGGGCTGGGCGCCCGGTCATTTCTTTGACGATGTGCTGGGTCTTCCCTGGAATTTCCGCGGCCGGCTGGATATGAACAACTCGGTGAACCTGATGAAGGGCGCCATCGAATCCTGCCATATGCTGACAACCGTTTCCCAGACCTATTCTCAGGAGCTGATGTATCCTTACTACGCCCACGGTCTGGACGGCGTGATCGCAAATGCCGCCTGGAAGCTGACCGGCATCACCAACGGCATTGACTGCAATACCTTCAATCCCGAAACCGATCCCAATCTGCCTGCCCACTACAATGCAGACACCTTTCGGGACGGCAAGGCCGTTTGCAAGGCCAAGCTGCAGGAGGAAGTGGGTCTGCCCGTAGATCCGGACACACCGCTGATGGTAATGGTCACCCGTCTTGCCGGGCATAAGGGACTGGATCTTCTGTGCTACATTGCCCGCAGGCTCTTGTGGGAGGAAAACTGCCAGCTGCTGATCCTGGGCACCGGTGAATACCAGTACGAGCACTTCTTCCGGGAGCTGAGCGAAGAATTCCCCGATCGGGTGGCAGCCAAGATCACCTTTAACCTGGGTCTGGCGGCACGGATCTACGCCGGCGGCGACATCTATCTGATGCCCTCCAAGTCTGAGCCCTGCGGCTTGAGCCAGATGAATGCCATGCGCTACGGCACTGTTCCGGTGGTCCACGCCACCGGCGGTTTGAAGGACACCGTCCCCCCCTGCGATGAAAACGGTCAGGGCGGCCTGGGCTTTACCTTCCAGAGCTACAACGGCGACGATTTTTACGCCACCGTAAAGCGCTGTCTGAATCTGTATCACAGCAACCGCACCGCATTCCGAGCCTTGCAGGAGCGGGATATGCGCCAGGACTTCAGCTGGGATAAGCCTGCCGGCAGGTATATGGAGCTGTTCCATCAAATGCTGGGCTGGTAAAAACCGTACCGGCGGTACGCACGAGCCCCCTGAGAGCCTTTCGCCAGCCGAGCCTATACCGCAGATGCGGTCCCAAATGCAATCAAGGCCCCCTCTGACGAGGGGGCTGGATTTTTGCGAAGCAAAAAGACTGGGGGAGAGAATATTTCTCTATTTACTTCTCTCCCTCCGTCTTCGCCTGCGGCGAAGCCACCTCCCTCATCAGAGGGAGGCTTTTGCTGCGCTTTTCTCTTGCCTGCAAAGCCATTTTGTGGTACAGTATGGGAAAGACCACACACGAGGAGATCACTATGCGGATTTTGTTCAACAGTAAGCTTTTGCAGTTCAAAGACCCCTTCGGCACGCTGCTGCCGCAGCAGAGCTGCACCCTGCGCATTCATATCCCCTCCTCTGTCAACGCTTTGGCGGCACAGTGCCGCATCAGCGGCCCGGACGGCGAGAGCGTGATGAATGTGCCGATGCATCTGCAGGGCACGATGGGCGCCTACTCCATGTTCCGTGGCGATTTTTCCTTGGAAAAGCCGGGTCTGTACTTTTACTATTTTTACATCACCAAGCCCGACGGCGGCTTCCGTCTGTTTAAATACGGCGATGAAACCAATATGGAAGACGGCGCTATGTGGCAGGTCAGCTGCATTCCGGAGGACTTTACCGTGCCCCAATGGGCCCAGGGCGCGACGATGTACCAAGTCTTCCCCGATCGCTTCTGTAAGGTCGGTGATACAGATCTGACCGGCAAGCTGGAGCCTTACACCCTGCACAAGGATTGGAGCGAGGAAGTCCATTGGCAGCCGGATGATAAGGGTCGCGTTCTGAACAACGATTTTTACGGCGGCAATTTCCGGGGCATTGCGGAGAAAATGGACTATATCGCCTCGCTGGGAACCACGGTGCTGTACCTCAATCCCATCAGCAAAAGCTTCTCCAACCACCGCTATGACACCGGCGATTACAAAACCCCCGACCCCATGCTGGGTACGCTGGCGGATTTCACCGCTATGTGCGATGCAGCCCACAAGCGGGGTATTCGGGTCATCTTAGACGGCGTATTTTCCCACACCGGCTCCAATAGTCTGTATTTTGACAAAGACGGTACCTTTGGCGGAAACGGCGCCTATACTTCCCAAAAATCCCCCTACTACAGCTGGTATCAGTTTAAAAACTGGCCGGAGGAATACAACAGCTGGTGGGGCTTTGACACCCTGCCTACTGTCAGCAAGCTGGATCCAGCCTTTGTGGAATATATCATCACCGGGCAGGACAGCGTCATTGCCCATTGGCTGCGGGCCGGCTGCGACGGCTTCCGCCTGGATGTGGCAGACGAGCTGCCGGATGAATTTTTAAGCATCCTCAAAAAGCATCTGCGGAAACTGCGCCCCGATGCCCTTCTGCTGGGCGAGGTGTGGGAGGATGCCTCCAACAAGCGAGCCTACGGCATCAGCCGCTGCTACTTTGTAGACGGCCAGCTGGACAGCGTGATGAACTATCCCTTCCGCACCGCGATCTTGAATTTTATGCAGAAAAAGGACGACGGCAAGGCGCTGGCAAACACTGTAATGACCGTACAGGAGAATTATCCGCCCCAGGTCTTTCTTGCCAATATGAATCTTCTCAGCACCCACGACAGCGTCCGCATTTTGACCGCGCTGGTGGATGATTTTGATGGTACAAGAGCCGAGGTAGCCGCCCGGCACTTAAGCCCGACCCAATATCAAGCGGCGCGGCAGCAGCTGCTGATGGCATCCTTTTTGCAGTATATGCTGCCCGGCACACCCAGCCTTTACTACGGCGACGAAGCCGGTATGGAGGGCTACAAGGATCCCTTTAACCGCCGCCCCTACCCCTGGGGGCAGGAGGATCCCATTTTATTGGCCCATTTTCAGGCGCTGGGACAGCTGCGCAAAGCCCGGGAGGTCTTGCGGCTTGGCGATCTGCACTTTTTCGAAGCCGGTGACGGACGGCTGGGCTTCAGCCGTAGCTATGGCGGCAAGACGCTGCGCATCTATCTGAACCGAAGCGAAGAAAACTGGGATGTTCCCGGCAGCAACATTCTGCTGGGACACCGCGCTGCCAGCTCTGCCCCCACCTGGCTGACTCTGCAGCCAATGGGCTTCTGCGTAACAGAAGAATAAAAAATCCTCCCCGATCGGGGAGGATTTTTGTCGTCTTGATTACAGGAAAATGTACTTCAGAATGAACAGAACTGCCAGGACATACATCAGCCAGTTGACCTTTTTTGCCTTTCCGGTGCACAGCTTGAGGATCACATAGGAAATAATGCCCAGGCTGATGCCCTCGGAAATGCTGTAGCACATAGGCATCGCAATGATGGTGATATATGCAGGGATCGCATCGGTCAGATCATCCTCCAGATTGATCTTGGCAATGGAGCTGAACATCAGGAATCCCACAAAGATCAGAGCAGGCGCTGTTGCAAAGGACGGAATGGTGGTAAACAGCGGTGCAAACAGCGTAGACAGCAGGAACAATGCGCCGGTAACCAGCGCGGTCAGACCGGTACGGCCACCGGCGGCCACGCCGGAGGCAGACTCGACAAAGGTGGTAACCGTAGAGGTGCCCAGCACCGCGCCTGCGGTCGTACCGACGGCGTCAGCCAGCAGCGCAGGTCTGATAGCAGGCAGGCGGCCTTCCTCGTCCAGCATATCTGCCTTGGAGACAACGCCGATCAGCGTTCCCAGCGTGTCAAAAATATCAACAAACAGGAAAGCAAAGACAACCACAATGAAGTCCAGGATCTTAATAGACGAGAAGTCGATCTTGAAGCACTCACCGAAGGTCAAGCCCAGTTTGGAGAAGTCAACAGAGATGATCTTCTCCGGAATCAGGGAATAGAATTCAGCGTCCACATTCGGTACATACACCCCGGTCAGCTGGCAAACAATGCCCAGCGCCCATGTAGCCACAATGCCAATCAGTACAGCACCCTTGACTTTCCAGATATGCAGAGCAGCTGTAAGCATCAGGCCTACCAGCGCCAGCAACGCGGTGATGCCCTGCGTAGAGAAGTTTTCAGTAAAGCTTGTGATCGTTACCAAAGTAGAGGAATCCACTACAACCTTTGCATTTTGCAGGCCGATAAAGGCAATAAACAGACCGATACCGACAGAAACGCCTCTTTTCAGCGCCAAGGGAATCGCATTGAAGATTGCTTCACGAACATTGGTCAGGGACAGGATAATGAAGATCAAGCCTTCAGCAAACACTGCCAAAAGAGCAAACTGCCACGGATAACCCATGCCAAGAACTACCGTGTAAGCAAAATATGCATTCAGACCCATACCGGCAGACAGCGCAAAAGGCATATTTGCCATAAATGCCATGCAGACCGTTGCGATAAAAGAAGCGATAGCCGTTGCCAGCAGCACTGCCGTTGAATCCTTACCCGCATCTGCGAGGATGCTCGGATTCACAGCCAAAATATATGCCATTGTCATAAAGGTAGTAAGACCGGCGACAATTTCGCGCTTAACCGTTGAGCCGCGCTGGGAAATTTTGAAAAGCTTGTCCATATGCATTTCTCCTATATGTAGTATTAGATACGGGTAACAAGAACTAATTGTAAAAACATCCCCGCCGGTGAATGACGGGGATGCGTTTAGCTGTTGTTATTGTTGGAGAAAACATCTGCTACTTCGCTGATGGTGATATAGGCGTGATGGTCGATCTCGTGAACCAGCTCCTTCATCCGCACCACCTGATAGCGGTTGACCACAAAGTAGATCATCGCCTTCTCCCGGTTAGAATAGCCGCCCTTGGCATCCAGGTAAGTAGTGCCGCTGCCGAAAGTCTGGCACAGCTTGTCGGAGATTTCCTGGGGGTGCTCCGTAATGATGATCGCACACTTGGCTCTGTCCAGACCGTCTACGATAAAATCAATGGTTTTCAGCGCAGCAGCATAGGTAACGATGGAATAAAGCGGCAGGATCCAGTCCTGCAGTACAATGCCGCAAACGATATACAGCGCAACATTGTAGATCATCACAAATGTACCAACAGTAATGCCCAGCCGCTTTGCAAAGATCACTGCCATAACCTCAATGCCGTCCATCGCGCCGCCAAAGCGGATGGCGATACCGCTGCCTATACCGGAGATCACGCCGCCAAACAGCGCGCAAAGCAGAAGATCCGTCCCGGCAAAGGGAGAGGAAAGGCTGACATCAATGGGCAGCACATCTGTGATCAGCCAAGCGCTGACGGAATAAATACAGACAGCATAGATGGCATACAGCGTAAATTTCATTCCCTGCTTTTTAATCCCGAACAGAAGCAGTGGAATATTCAGCACCACCAGAAAAAACGACAGCGTCAAAAACTCCGGTGTGATCTGATTCAGCAGCATAGATGTGCCGGAAATACCGCTGTCGTACAGGTTGACCGGTGCCAAAAATACGGTGATGCCAAAGGCGTTGACCGCACCGGCAACCGTAAGCATTAAAATATTCGTCAAATTCTTTCGAAACATTCTTTTTCCTCCATTGCATTTCTTTTCAATAGTATAGCAGAAAAATCCGCAAATCGGAAGAGAAATCCCCGCAGAATTTTCTGCGGGGAGCCCTTTCACTTGGAAAACAGCTTGTTGACCAGCTTGGTTGCCAGGATGATCACACCGATAACAACAAAGATCACCAGCATACCAATGCCCATATAGTGCAAATTGTCTACGAAAGCCATCGGATTCCATTTCATATTGGCTACAGCATTTATCAATAAATTCATATCCTTAACCTCCCATCAGTTTGGCAGCCATATTCAGGATGATGCCGCCGGCGATCACCGATGCGATCTGCCCGGAGACATTGACACCGATGGAATGCATCAGCAGGAAATTCTGGGGATCTTCCTGCAGCGCCATCTTATGCACGATCCGCCCGGACATTGGGAATGCGGAAATACCGGCTGCGCCGATCATCGGATTGATCTTCTTTTTGCTGAATAGGTTTAAAAACTTGGCAAACAGTACGCCGCCGGCGGTATCCACAATGAAGGCTACCAGACCCAGACCCATAATCAGTAGCGTATCCACCTGCAGGAACTTATCCGCAGTCATATTGAATGCCACGGAAACGCCCAGGAAAATAGTGATCAAATTTGCCAGCACATTCTGGGCGGTATCAGAAAGGCTGTTGAGCACTCCGCACTCGCGGATCAGATTGCCAAACATCAGAAAACCGATCAGCGCAGTTGCCTGGGGGATGATGGCTGAAACCACAACGGTAATAATAACGGGAAACAGGATCCGGGTCAGCTTGCTGACAGATTTCTGCTCATAGGGCATACGGATGAGCCGCTCCTTTTTGGTGGTCAGCAGCTTGATGACCGGCGGTTGGATCACCGGCACCAGCGCCATATAGGAATATGCCGCCACGGTGATGGCACCTACATACTGAGACCCCAGCTTGTTGGCCACAGCGATGGAGGTAGGACCGTCCGCCGCACCAATGATGGCAATGGAGAAGAAATCCCGAAAATCCGGGAAGAACATACTGGCCATACATAAGGTAAAGAAAATGCCGAACTGGGCAGCTGCGCCAAACAGCATCAGCTTCGGATTGGTAAGCAGCGGGCCAAAATCTATCATCGCGCCAATGCCAATAAACAGCAGCAGCGGAAAAAGCTCGTTGGCGATACCGGCGTTATACAGCGTCTGGATCGGGCCTGCCAGCGCATCTGACAGCGGAATATTCACCAAGATCGCACCGAAGCCCATAGGCAGCAGCAGCGCCGGCTCCATCTGCTTGGCGATCGCCAGATAGATCAGCATGCAGCCGATGAGGATCATAATCCCCTCGCCCCAGCCGAATTCCAGCAGGTTCTTATACAGTATTTCAAAATTCTCCATATTTTCCTCCCAACAGCTTTTTTTGCATTCGAACTGTTCTAAATGATCGCGCGCCTCTGGGATACAGTATAGTGTCTTATTGGATAATATGTTTATAATCAAATAAAAGCCGCCGGCTTACACTGACGGCTTTTGTTATTATTTCAGTCTTTCCGGATTCTTTCCGAAATGTTCTTTTGTCAGCTTCGCCACCACGCCGGACAGCGCGAACAGCGCGATAAAGTTGGGGATGGCCATCAGACCGTTAAAGGTATCTGCCAGATCCCAAACCACCTTCAAAGAAGTGGTGGTGCCCACAATGACCATTGCGGAGAACAGAAGCTGGTACACCTTGGATGCCTTGACGCCGAACAGATACTCCACACAGCGGGTGCCGTACAGCGACCAGCCCAAAATAGTGGAGAACGCAAACAGGAACAGCGCCACCGCGACAAACAGAGCAGCGATCTTGTCACCAAAGATGGTGGCGAATGCTGCGGTGATCAGCTCCGAGCTGATCTCCTTCCCAAACTCGATGGGAATGCCGCTGACCGTAATCGCCAGACCTGTCAGCGTGCAGATCACCAGGGTATCTGCAAACACTTCAAAGATGCCGTACAGACCCTGCTTCACGGGGCTGTCTGTATCCGCAGCCGCGTGGGCAATACCGGCAGAGCCAAGACCTGCCTCATTGGAGAACGCGCTGCGCTTAAGACCCCAGGTCAAAGCTTCCTTGACCGCAATGCCGCAAGCTGCGCCGCAGACTGCCTGGGGCGTAAATGCGCCTACAAAGATCAGCCGGAATGCCTGGCCGATGCCGCCGATATTCACACCGATCACGATCAGGGTGCTGAGAATATAGAAAAGGCTCATAAAGGGCACCAGCAGCTCTGCGATCTTTCCGATCCGCTTGATGCCGCCCAGGAGGGTAACGCCGCAGAACACCGCGATCACAACGCCCACGATGATGCTGATCAGCATTTTCTTATCTGCTGCCGCAGGGACAAAAGCGGTGATAGCGTTGTTTACGGAATTGGAAATGCTGTTTGCCTGGGACAGGTTACCGATGCCGAAGGAGGCCAGCGCAGCCAGGGCAGCAAATGCGATCGCCAGCCATTTCCAATTCTTTCCCAAGCCGTTGGTAATGTAATACATAGGGCCGCCGACCCAGTCGCCCTTTTCATTCTTCTGCCGGAACTTGATGGAAAGGACAACCTCGCAGTATTTGATGATCATTCCCAGCAGCGCAGCGATCCACAGCCAGAAGATCGCGCCGTAGCCGCCCATAGCAATGGCCTGGCTTGTGCCGATAATATTACCGGTGCCCACCGTAGCTGCCAGCGCCGTGGTGACCGCTTGGAAGGGGGTAACTGCGCCGTTTTGTGCAGATTGCTTTTGAAACACCTTGCCGATGGTATTTTTCATCGCGTAGCCAAATTTGGCAAACTGGAGTCCTCTGTTGCGAACAGTGAAGAACACGCCGCCCAGCAAAACGCAGGGAAGCAGGATATACATCCACGCCACCGTATTCAGCGTGCCGGTGAAAAATTTAAGGATCGCTTCCATAAAACCCCTCCTAAATATAATACTGTATACAATTATACGGCCTTGTGTGCAAAAAAGCAATAAAAATAATCCCCGCCGGAGGTTCGGCGGGGGCGGATGATTTTTCTGCGTCACTTACACTGTGTAAAGCGCACCACATCATTGGGCGTGCACTCTAAAACGGTGCAAAGCTTTTCCAATGTCAGGAGCGTGATATTATTTCCCTTTTTCAACGAATCCAGGGTCTTATTGTCAATTCCTGCTTTCAGCAAGCTGTATTGCGAAACACCTTTGCGCTGCATCGTTTCCCACAGCGGCGTATAATCCAGCGCGCTCCTCGCCGCCTTTCTGTTTTCTTAAAAACATTATAGGTGTCTTTTTCATTTTTCAGTATTGTGGAGTTAATCACAATATTCCCTGCCGGAAGCGCGCAGAGGGCTTACCTCCTCATTTTAAGGAAACCTTAAAACACAGCCCGGGAAAATTATGCTAAGATACTTTTATCAAAGGGTCCTGCCCGGAAAGACAGAGAGAGGCTTATGAAAGAGTTTTTTGCGCAGCTTTTCAGCCAAAACAATTCCAATCTGCAGATCGGTCTGTTCGACAAATGGCATTTTCTTTATCTGTTCCTCATCTTCGGCGGCACGCTGGTGCTGTCGCTGATCGGCCGCAAATTCCCTAAGAAAAAGGACTTCCTCCAAAAGCTTATGGCATACCTGACGGTGGGTCTTTATATCGCAGACTTTTTCATTATGCCGCTGTCCGACAGCTATGACGGCATCAGCGCCTATAAGCTGCCCTTCAACATCTGCACCATTATGGCTGTTTTGGTGCCTTTTGTTCAGTTTAATCCCAAATTCGCCAAGATCCGGCAGCCGGTGGTGACCCTTTCCATCGCCTCCAGCCTGATGTGGATGTGCTATCCCGGATCGGCGCTGGGCGGCCAGCCTCCTTTTAGTTACATCATCTTCCAGACCTTTATGTACCACGGCTTCCTTTTCTGCTGGGGCGTACTGAATGTAAGCTACGGCGATGTTTCCTATCGCCTGCGCAACATCTGGAAGGAATTTGTGGGCATCCTGCTGATCCTGGTCTGGGCAGCCTTTGGCAATGCGGTTTACGACCGGGGCTACAACTGGTTTTTCATCGAGACCAGCATCTTCCCCTTCCTGCCGGATAAAATCATGCCGGTGGCCGTGGTCTTCTCGGTGTTCGGCGTGTGCCTTGTGATCTACGGCATCTATTTCGCCTTGAAGGCCCTGGGCAAAAAGAAAGCTGCTGCGTAATAAAATCCCCACTCAGATGAGTGGGGATTCTGATTACTCTTCGGTTTTCTCCGGGGTTTCCGTGACGGCCTTGCCGTAGCGGCCGTAGCGACCGTACTGACCGTACTTTCCGTAGCTGCCGTACTTACCGTACTTGCCGTAGCCCTGGGCAAAGGGATCAACCTTGTTCAGGATAACACCCAGAATGGGGCAGGAGGTCTTTTCCAGCTGCTCCTTGACCCGCTGCGCAAAACGGTAGCTGATGGCATTGGACTCGACCACCATAACCAGACCGTCGCAGGACTCTGCGATAATGGCGCTGTCAATAACATTGCCGATGGGAGGTGTATCAACGATCACATAGTCATATTCGCTTCTGAGCTTCTCCAGCAGCGTCTTGAAGCTGCTTTCGCCCAGCAATTCTGCAGGGTTGGGGGGGAAGCCGCCGGTCAGGATCATATCCAGGCCCTCGTGATCGGTGGTGCAGATCAGATCCTCATAGTTGGTCATACCGGACAGATAGTATGCCAGACCGTCCTTATCTCCGTTCAGGTGGATCTTGCCCAGCAAGGTGGAGTTACGCAGGTCAGCGTCAATGAGGATGACCTTCTTATGTGCCTCAGACAGGGAAAGCGCCAGATTCAGGCTGACGGTACTCTTTCCTTCGTTGGGGGTGCAGCTGGTGATGGCGATCACCTTTTTCTCCCGGCCACAGAAGAACAGATTGGTTCTCAGGGACTTATAAGCCTCTTCGACGGGGAAGGTTAACTTCTGATACTTGATTCGAATGTCAGTCATTATTTGCGTCCCCCTCTCTTCTTTTTCTTGGTGGCAGGCTCATTGGTGGGAATAGAAGCCAGCACATTCAGGCCCAGATAATGCTCAACATCATCTGTATCCTTGATGGTGTCATTGGAATAATGCTGCAGCAGGATGATAGCAATTGCCAGCAGGCAGCCCAGCGCCGCACCCAGGATCACATTGTTGCGGGTGTTGGGGGTGCTGGGAGAGGTGGGCAGGCTTGCGGCGTCAACCACATTAACCGTTTCGACCTTCATAACATCCACGATCTTCTTGGCAGAAACCTCGCGGATGGCTTCAGCCAGCTGCTGCGCCATAACAGGATCCGGATCCTTGACCACAATGGTGACGATACGGGTATCCTCTTCCGTTTCCACAGAGATCTTTCCCTGCACAGAAGAAGCGCTAATCTCCAGACCCAGGCGGTCTACCACCTGCTCAGCCACATCGCGGCTCTTGATGATCCGGGCATAGTCCTTTGTCAGATGAGTACTGACCTGGAAGTCCGTAGATGTCAGCTTATCGTCGTTTTGCTTGGACAAAACATAGATCGTGGTGGTTGACTGATATTGGGGAGTGATGAACAGCTTTGTTCCCAGCAGAAATGCAGATGCCACTACCAGGCCGCAAAGGACAATAATGATCCATCTTTTGACCAAAACATCAAATACATCTCTGGCGGTTACTTCCAGCTTTCTTTCGTGATTCTCATTCATATCGATTCGCTATGCTCCTCTCAACTGTTTCCATTGGGTTCACACGCATTATCTGATCCCGATAATCGGCCCCCATTATTTTTTCAATGTACGCGGCACATTTGCCGATGTTCACCTTTCGCTCTTTCAGACCGTGGGCATCGCTGCCGACAAAGTGCAGCAGATCCTGCTGCATCGCCTTTTTGCAAAACTGCTTCCAGAAGAAGCCTTCCTCGCCAATGATGCTGCCGGCGCTCATCTGAATGTAAACGCCCATATCCACCAGCCTGCGCAGGAGCTCCGTATCCTTTCGGATCGCTCCGCAGCGCTCTGCGTGTGCCATAATAGGGGCATACCCCTTGTTCATTACCGCGTGACACCGTTCCAGAATGTACTTCTTTTCCGCTGCCTCCGGGAATTCCAGCAGCACAAACTCCGTACCGGCCATAGTATGGCAACGCCCGTTTTTGATTTCCTCCACGGTGTCCATATATACATGGATCTCACAGCCAAGCCGCAGCTTCAGATCCGGCAGTTCCTGCTTCACCCGATCGCGCAGTGCGTCAAAGTTCGCCTGAACGGTATCCGCAGGACACTCAAACATATTCTTTCGGTAATGGGGGGTCAGGTATACTGTACGCACACCTGCATCGTACTCCTGCCGCAGCAGGGTCAGCGTCTCCTCCAGCTGCTTAGGGCCGTCGTCAACGCCAAAAAGCAAGTGGCAGTGCATATCAAAAAACTCCGGCATACGCACCTCCGGTTTGCATAGTAACGCATTGTAGACATACCGTGAAGCATTATATCACAAAAAATCAATTTATGCTAGATGTTTTTACAAAAAAATTGCGGTTTATGAAATAATTTAACCGGCAAATTCCCCGGCAGGGAATTTGGAACTGCGGCAGAGAAATTCCGCTCCCTCTTTTCTTTTCTAAATTTTGTGATATAATGGTTTCAAAGCTGAAAAGGAGGGCGTTTCCTATGAAGAAAACCCTGATCGTTGTTGATATGCAGAACGACTTTGTGGATATGGCATTGGGCACGGCAGAGGCCGTGCAGATCGTACCCAAGGTCAAGCAGAAAATCGAAGAATACCGCAAAAACGGCTATGAGATCATCTACACCCGGGATACCCACCTGGACGATTATCTTGAAACCGCTGAGGGCAGGAAGCTTCCGGTCAAGCATTGCATCAAGGGCACAAAGGGCTGGGAGATCGTGGACGGACTGTATGTCGAGGGCTGCAAGATCATCGACAAGCCCAATTTCGGCTGGCCCCATTGGGATCGGGAAGTCCTGGAGGATGTGCAGATCATCGGCCTTTGCACCGACATCTGCGTGGTTTCCAACGCGCTGATCATCAAGGCCACCTTCCCCGATGCTGCCGTTTCCGTGGACAGCGCCTGCTGCGCAGGCGTGACGGTGGAATCTCACAACGCTGCGCTGAAAACAATGGCGATGTGCCAGATAGATGTTATGTAAACCAATCGCCCGCCGGCTGTTCGGTGGGCGATTTTTCTTTGCAAAGCCGTTTTGTTGTGCTATACTGTTGCTAAGAGGTGAGAAGTTTGGCAATAAAAGCAGTGCTCTGGGATCTGGACGAAACCCTTTACAGCCGGCGCGACGCCGCCCGGAAACTGTTTCCCGGAATGTTTCGTACCTGTCTTTATCCAGACCGCAGCGACGAATTTATCGAACACGCGGCGGATTATATGATGACCCAACTCAAGCGCAACAGTATGACCCACGATGACGGGTTTCAGGCGCTGCTGGAACAGTACCCAGCAGACAAGCCCTATGTCCACGCAGATTGCGTCGCCTATTACTATGCCAATATGCGCAAGTATGTGGCGCCCGATCCGGATGCGGTGGCAATTATCCAAAAATTGAAGGCGCAGGGTCTGAAAATGGCCATCGTCACCAATGTCGTACCGGAACTTTTGATGCATCAAAAGGAAAAGGTCCGGACACTGGGGATCGCGGAGCTGTTTGACCTTATTGTTTATTCTGCCGAGCTGGGCGTTCACAAGCCGGACAGAGGGATCTTTGACCACGCCGCCGCACAGCTGGGCGTTTCCAATGCCGACTGCCTGTTTGTCGGTGATGATCCGGAGTCGGATGTCATCGGTGCGCGCAGCGCCGGGATGGATGTGGTCTGGCTGGATCGCTGGCAGGATGATCACCGCTTTGACAGTGATCCCCGGGTCCACCGGGTCAAGTCCGTGTCAGAATATTTTATGTTGTAAGGAAAAGATGTGAGCAAGGTGGAACAAGAAAGATTGCAGCCGCTATACGCAGCGCTGGACAAGCTGCCAAAGAGCCGGCGCAGCATTGTGGCCATTGACGGCGGCAGCGCCAGCGGAAAAACCACATTGAGCCAAACCCTCCAGGGTCTTTATCCCTGCACGGTTTTCCATATGGACGACTTTTTCCTGCAGCCGCAGCAGCGCACGCCGCAGCGGTATGCCCAGATCGGCGGCAATATCGATTGGGAGCGGTTTTCTGCAGAGGTCTTAGCCCCGCTGCGCAGAGGAGAGCCCGTCAATTACCGGCGCTTTGACTGCCGGACGATGACTCTGGGCGCGGCGCAGCAGATCGTCCCCGAAAACCTGATCATTGTAGAGGGCGCATATTCGATGCACCCGGAACTGGCAGAATACTACGACCTCTCGGTATTTTTGCAGATCACGCCTGCGCTGCAGCGGCAGCGGATCCTCTGCCGGAACGGCCCGGAGCAGGCGCAGCCGTTTCTTGACAAATGGATCCCCCTGGAAAATGCGTATTTCCAAGAGACCAATATCACAAAACGCTGCGATATAACGCTCCCCGTATCCCCCCGGTGAGCCAGCTGCCGCTTCTTTCGATTATGTGATAAAGTCACGGAAGTAAATCAAATCTCCTGCTAAAATGAGGCCATAAAGAAAAACAAATACACTTTTAAACAAACGGAGGATTTCAATTATGAAGAACACCAAGTTTTATGTCTGCTCCCACTGTGGCAACATCGTTGAGATGGTACACGACGCCGGCGTTAAGCCTTTCTGCTGCGGCCAGAAGATGAATGAGCTGGTTCCCGGCAGCGTGGATGCCAGCGTTGAAAAGCATGTTCCCGATGTCAAGGTCAGCGAAGGGCTGGTGGAAGTCAATGTCGGTTCCGTCAATCATCCGATGGAGGAAGTCCACTGGATCGAGTGGGTACAGCTGGTGACCAACAAAGGCAGCAGCCGCAAGTGGCTGAATCCCGGCGAAGCACCCAATGTCAAGTTCCTGCTGGGTGAAGAAAAGCCCCTGGCTGTCTATGCTTACTGCAATCTTCACGGTCTGTGGAAGAAAGAACTGAACTAATCATCTAATATAAACAAGCTCCCCGCCGATTTCCCGGCGGGGAGCTTGTTATTGAGAAATATTAGCCGTTGATATCAGATTGCGGTGCAGTATGCAGCAATGGAAATTGAATGACCCTCTTCTTATGTTTCAATGCATAGTCATGTGCGATCTTCGTTCCGCTTCTTCCTTTCGCGGCGTATGCAGCATCAAAATAAAAAAGGCAAAACTGACTCTTGCCGATCATTTCCTCATTCCTCTTGATATATACCAATCTGCCGGCGCCCGTTAAGCCCTCCGGGTAATATGTGTCTTCGTAGCGTTTTAGCAAGAACTCCCGGTAATCTTCATTGATAACCGGAAATTCCGCCCGTACATAGATCCGTTTTATGTGTGGGTATTTTACTTTCACCTGCGTTATCAGCTCATAACACAAACTGTTAAAGCTGCTTTTGCTGCCAAACAGAAATGTATCTACATTCTCCTTTGCAATCAAGTCTTCGATTGTTAAGGTCAACTGCCGTTTCAGTTCTTCCGTTTCGCATATCTCTCGATGCCCCAAAATGCAGCAGATCATATTACGCCACCTCCATTTTATAGATATACTGTATATCCACCTTGCACATTATAACATATGCTGCGTTTAAAATAAACATACAATATATTTATTTGGGAGTGGTAATATGGCTGTAAAGAGTGTGTCTATTCGCATTGAAGAAGAAATGCTGAGCAAGATCGCATATATTGCGGATTATGAAGGCAGAAGCGTCAATAGTCAGGTGCTGGTTTTGATCCGGGATCATATCAAAACTTTCGAGCAGGCAAACGGGCCGATCGGCAGCGATGTCGCTCCGGTATCCAATGTAAAGCCCACGCGGAAATAACAACAGCCCTCTTGCGCAAAAGAGGACTAAAAAATCGCCACCCGATCGGGTGGCGATTTTATTGATTCAATTAGCCCTTGATAGCAGCCTGGGCGGCGGCGAGGCGGGCGATGGGCACACGGAAGGGGCTGCAGGACACATAGTCCAGGCCGATCTTGTGGCAGAACTCGACGGACATGGGGTCGCCGCCGTGCTCGCCGCAGATACCGTAGTGCAGCTTGTTGCCGGTAGCCTTAGCC